>NZ_NHPG01000131.1:0-35827 GCF_002252965.1 Halorubrum sp. Ea1 | reverse complement strand
GGACCGACCGGGTCGCCGTCGCGGTCGGGCTCGCCTCCGCGGTCGGCTTCTTCCTCGCCGAGAAGGCCACGGCGGTCGTGCAGGCGGTCGGCCTCACCGAGCTGTACGTCGGTCGAGCGGCGTTCGGGAGCGTCGCCGGCGTCGACGGGCTCTCCCCCGTCGCCGCCGCGGCGCTGCTGTTCGCCCCCCTCCTGCTCCACGGGTTCGCCACGACCGTCGCCGCGGTGGGCGCGAGCCGGGACCGGACGGCGTACGCGCTCACGCTGGCGCTGGCGACGCTGCTCCACGCCGCGTACAACTTCGGGGTGGTGAGCGTTCATGGGTGACGCGGAGCGCCGCGGGGGGACCGCCGGACGAAGCAGCCGACTGACCATCGCCGGTCGCGAGCTTGCGGGCCTGCGCGCGGAGAAGACGATCCTGCTGGCGGTCGCGATACAGCTGTTCATCGCCGCGTTCTCGTCGTTCCTCGTGGTCGGGCTCGTCTCGATGTACGACCCCGGCGCGCTCGGCGGCGCGGAGGTGGAGGTGGCCGGCGCGGGCGACGCGGTGAGCGATCTCGAGCGAGCCGCGAGCGAGGTCGACGGGGCGTCCGTCACGCGCTACGAGGACGCGGGCGCCGCGCGGCTCGCGTTCGAGCGCAACGCCGCCGACGCGGTGGTGGTCGCCGATCGGAACGACGAGGGGCGGATCGTCGCGCGCGTCACGGCGCCGGACGCGACCGTCGAGACGACCGTGATCGTCGTCCAACTCCGCGAACTGCTCCGGACGTACGAACTGAACGAGCGCGCCGACCGGACCGCGTACCTGACCGAGTCGCCGCTCCCGCTGCCCGAGCGGACCGGCTCCAGCCCGTACTTCACGTTCACCTACACCGTGTTGATCCCGGTGTTGGTGTTCCTCCCCGTCTTCATCTCGGGGTCGCTCGTAGTGGACTCGATCACCGAGGAGATCGACGAGGGCACCCTCGAACTGCTCCGGGTCGCCCCGGTCACGCTGGGGGAGATCATCGACGGGAAGGCGCTCGCGGCGGTCGCGATCGCCCCCGGACAGGCGCTGTTGTGGCTGCTGCTTCTCCGCGCGAACGGCACGCCAGTCGCCAACGTCCCGTCGATCCTCGCGCTGATGACCGCGCTGACGACGCTCGTCGTCGCGCTGGCGGTCGCCATCTCGGCGCTCGCGCCCGACCGCCGGGCCGCGCAGTTCCTCTACTCTATCGGCGTGCTCGTTCTGTTCGGCGGCGCCACGGCGATGGCCGGAGGGCCGGCGAACGCGGTCGCGCGGCTCGCGATCGACAGCGCCGACGCGAGGACGACCGCCCTCGTCGTCGCCTACGTCGGCATCGCCGCGGTCGCGTACGCCGGGGTCAGACGGCTGGTCGCGGCGAACGGCTTCGGGGACTGAGGGACCGGCGCACCGCGATCCCGAAAAGTTAGAAAAATAATAGTTTTTAGGTCCCGCGCGGTCGTCGTGGAACGCGGTGATCACATGTCTTCGCCGTCAGCGGTCGACGCGTTCCCCGGATTCGTCGCGCTCGACGCGCTAGCGGTGCTCGAGGGAGAGCGCCCCGGTGCCAGCGTCCAGCTGACGGAGGGGTACTTACACGGCCAACAGCGGATGCTGGAGGCGATTGACCGCCCCGACGTCACCGACGACCGGGTCGACACCTGTCAAGAGTCCCGGCGGATCTGGGGGGACCTCCACGTCGACATCGGCTCTCGTACCGAGGGGAACCTCCAAGAGGCGTCGACCCGTCTCCGCGACCTACTCCGCGGGCTCCCGGAGGTCCGGTATCTCAGGGATCGGTACCCGGAGACCTGTTTCGTCGTTCCGGAGTGGCTCCGGACGCCGGGCGAGGTCCAGTACGGGGCCAGAGTGTACTTCTTCGCCGACGAGGCGCCCGCGCCCGACGAGATCCTGGATCGAAACATCCGGGCCGTGCTGGACGAGTCGCCGGGAGCGTTCGACCGGTATCTGGGCTCGCTCCACGGCTATCCGGAGTGCTGTGTCGACTACTACGCGGGGGCGAAGCGGTCGCCGGCGGCCGAATCGCCGGAAGCGAGGTCGATCGCTCCGCTCGCGGATATCGTGGACGAGGAGCGGGTACACGGAGGGGCTCCCTCCTCGTCGTCCGTCACCGAGATACTGCCGGGGTTCTTCGAGCGCCCGCAGAGCTACGCCTTCTTCGCGCACGCGTTCTACCCGGAGCCGGAGTGTGACGCGGCGCGGCGGACCGGCATCTCGATATACGAGACGCTCGCCGAGAGCCTCCCCGAGTCGCTGGTCCGGGACTACTTCCGGGTTAATTTCGGCTGGTCGTACCTCCTCGAGAGATCGGCCCGACGACGAGTCGACTGCGTCCCCGAACCGGGAGCCTTCGGGCGTGAGCACGCGTTGCTGTACCTCCCGCTGCAGATACTGCTGGAGACCGGGGTCTACTGAGACGGACATCGGCTCCCGGGTCGACTCGGCGCTCGCCGGTCCGAATCACCGCTCGCCGGTAACGCGGTCGGCGAGGCGCTGGACCCACCCGGCGGTCGGTAGCTGCCAACCGTACGCGACCGCGACCAGTCGGGTCCCGACGGTCACCGCGGCGCACGCGCCGGCGGCGAGTCCGCCGAGGCCGCCCGGCGCACCGAGGCCGCCGAGCGCGCCGACAGCCCAGTACGCGCTCCCGCCCAGCACCGCGCAGCTGGCGTAGAAGTCGTCGAAGAGGATGAAGGGCGCGCGGTCGAGGAGGACGTCCGCGAACGCGCCGCCGCCGGCCGCGTTGATCGTCGCGACTGCGACGACGCCGAAGGCGGACACGCCGGCGTCCGTCGCGACGATCGCGCCGGCCGTGGCGAAGGCGGCGAGGCCGACGGCGTCGGCCGCGAGCGTGATCGGGTGCGTGTCCGGCGATTCGAGGACGACGCTGAGGGCGATCGCCAACCCGACGCCGACGAGTCCGAGCGCGATCTCGACCGGCGACTGGAGGGCGAGCGGGACCCGGTTCACGAGCAGGTCGCGCGTCACCCCGCCGGCGAACGCCATCGCCAGTCCGACGATCGCGACGCCGAACAGATCGAACTCCTCCCGGATCGCCTTCGTCGAGCCCACGAGGGCGAACGCGACCAGGCCGACCGTGTTCATGACGGCGAACGGGTCGCCGAACAGGGTCGACGCGAGCCCGCCCGTCACTCCCCGAAGGCCCCCAGGCTCGACTGCAGCTCTCGGCCCGCCGCCTCGTCGGTGAGCTCGCGGCCGACCAGCTCGCGGGCGTCGACCGCGTACGTGGACCCGCCGCGGTCGAGCACCAACACCCGCCCCTTCCAGCCGCGCACGGTCCCGGCCGCCATCGTCTCCGCGACGGGGCGTTCGTCGAGGTCGAGCCCGTAGTCGAACGCGAAGCGCTCGATCGGGTCGAAGCGTTCGAGGAGCGCCGCCCACGCCGACTCGTCGACCGCGCGGCCGAACCCCGCGAGCTTCGTCGGCACCCGAACCCGGTCGACGAGGTCGTCGCGGTCGGCCAACTCGGCCTCCACCTGTCGGGCGACACGCCCGTCGGGCAGGGTTCTGACGTGCGCGGCCCGGTCCGCGCCCTGCTCGCGGAGCCGCGTCTCCAGCCGCCACAGCCGCGTCACCCCGACCTTCAGCACGTCGGGGGCGAACGCGGCGAGGTAGAGCGCGTGCTCCTCGTGACAGTCCATCTCGTCTTTCAGACACGTGCCCGTGCACCGCGCGCACACCCAGACGCTCCCGTGGGCGTCGCAGTAGGGGGCATCGGAGGCGTCGCAGGCGACGTGCTCGCCGTCGTGGACGGTCCCCGCGCAGCGGCGGTCGCCGAGCCCGTAGGCGAGCTCCGTCCCGGCGGTCGCCTCGACGAACTCGACCGCGCCGCCGCTGGCGACGTAGAGCCCCTCGCCCGACTCGTAACCCACGACTTGCACGCGCCCCCGTACGGGGAGCCGCGACTTATGCGCGTCGTCGGCGGAGCCCGAGACGGACGCGACCCGGGAGGCACCGGCGCAAGAGTCAACACTCTTCGAGCCTCCTAGACGATCTTTGATGATGGACTCTGACGACCCGCTCGCGGACGTCTTCGTCGCGAACGTCATGACCGAACCGGTCGAGACGATCGACCCCGAGGCCTCGGCGGCGACGGCGGCCGAACGACTGATCGAGTCGGACATCGGCTCGATTCTGGCGGGCGCCGAGTCGCTGCCGCCGGACGGCATCCTCACGGAGTCCGACTTCGTCCGCCTCGCGGCCGAGGGGCGTGATCCCACGGCGACGACCGTCGAGGAGTGTATGAGCTCCCCCGTGATCACGGTGCGCCCGTCCGACTCGATCGGGGAGGCGGCCGGGACGATGGCCGACCGCAACGTCAAGAAGCTTCCCGTCGCCGAGCCGCAGACCGACGGGCTCGTCGGGATCGTCACCACGACCGACGTGGCGAGGTACGTCCCGATCCACGAGTTCCACCCGGAGGAGACGGAGTGAGCGACCAGAGACGGCCGAACCTCGCGCCGGTCGCGGACCGGCCGCGGTCTTTATTCCGTGTCGCGTGCGATCGCCCCGCATGATCGACGCCGCGCTCGCGACGGACGAGGGCGACGAGGGGGTCGACCTCGCGCTCACCGTGACGAACGAGGGCGAGGACCCGGTCACGCTCCGGTTTCGGACCGGCCAGCGCGCCGACTTCGCGGCCTTCGAGTCCGCCGCCGCCGACGCGGCGGGCGACCCCCGTCGGAGCACCGCCGGGCCGGTCTGGCGACACGGCGAGGGCCGGGCGTTCACGCAGGCGCTCGGCACCGAGACGCTGGCGCCGGGCGGGTCGGCGACGTACGAGGGGACGTGGCGGAGCCCGCGACCGGGCGTCTACCTCGTCGTCGGGACGCTGACCGCAGAGGAGCACGACGCGGAGGCGACCGCGACGGTCACGGTCGGGTGACGTCCGGCGGGCGCACCTCAGTCCGAGCCGGCGCCGTGGACCGCCTCCTCGACCGCCGCCGCGAGCAGCTCGCGCGTCCGGTGGCTCGACTCGGCGTCGGTCCGGACCTCGATCAGGTGCGAGCCGTCGGCGTCGCGGGCCCGCTCGCACGCCGACACGAGCTCCGCGGCGGTCTCGGCGGGGTCCCCGACCGCCTCGGGCCGCGCGTCGACCCGCGCGTACGCCAGCCCGTGGAGGTCGGCCATCGGCTCGAACTCGATGCCGTGCGGGGTCTTGAACGACTCCGTGAACGGCGGCTCGAACGACTCGATCGGCAGGGCGTGGAAGATCCCGCCGCCGTCGTTGTTGATCAGCACGACCGTCGCGTCGACGTCGCACCGGTCGAGCGCGAGCAGGCCGTTGGCGTCGTGGTACAGCGCCAGGTCGCCCACGACGAGGGTGAGGTCGTCCGTCGTCGCCGAGCCCGCCCCGAGCGCGCTGGAGACGATCCCGTCGATCCCGCTGACCCCACGGTTGCCGAGCGCGGTGACGCTCGCCGTCGTCGGCCCGACGAACCGGTCGAGGTCGCGGACGGGCATCGAGTTTGAGACGAACAGCGTCGCCGGGTCGGGGAGCGCGTCGGCCACGGCGCGGAGCGCGTCGCCCTCGTGGAAGCCGGCCGGGTCGCCGTCGGCCGAGAGAGCGTCGCCGCCCTCGCTCCCGGTCGCGGCTCGCTCTCGGTCGTGTATCTCCCGAGCGACGCGGTCGGCCTCCTCCCACTGCGCTCGCCAGTCCGGGTCGCCGCCGCCACCGCCGGCGAGCCGCGAGAGGCGGGCGCAGAGCCGGCTCGGCTCGGCGACGACGAGGTCGGTCGCGGCGAACTCCGCCTCCCGCCAGCGCCCCGCGGGGTCGACCTGATACTGGTCGGCGCCGGTCCCGGCGAGGTACTCGCGGAGGTTCTTCGAGGTGGGCGACGCGCCGAGGCGGAGGACGACCTCGGGGTCGTCCCACTCGGTCGCCGGGTCGGACCCCCCGGCGTCGTCCCCGGCGACCGACGCAGAGAGGTACGCGTCGTACGCCCCGATCACGGGCGCGACGCGGGTGTGACCGCCGTACCGGACGTTCGAGAGCGGGTCGGCGAGCACCGGGAACCCGGTCGCGTGCGACAGCGCCGTCACCGACTCCGCGTCGAGGCCGGGCGGGTCCGCGGGGCCGGCGACGATCAGCCCGCGGTCGACCACCGAGAGTTCGTTCGCGAGCGCGCGGAGCTCGTCGTCGCCCGGCTCGGGCGATCCCGGCGTCACGTCGACGTAGGGGCCGTCGCGACCGGCCGCGGAGACCGGGTCGAGGTCGGCGGGCACGTCGCCCGGCACCCGCGTCGGCTCCAGCGGCTTCTTGAACGGGACGTTGAGGTGAACCGGGCCGGGGTCGGCCCCCTCGGCGGTCGCGACGGCTCGGCCCACGGTGGTCCGCAGCGATCGGAGCGCGCGGTCGTTCGGCGCCGGCTCGGGGAGGTCCTTATAAAAACGGACGGCGTCGCCGTACAGCTTCTCCTGGTCGGCGGTCTGGTTCGCGCCCGAGTCGCGCAGTTCCGGCGGGCGGTCGGCCGTGAGCGCGAGCAGAGGGACGCGGGCCTGGCTCGCCTCCATCACGGCCGGGTGGTAGTTGGCGGCGGCGGTGCCGGAGGTGCAGATCAGCGGCGTGACGCTCCCCGTCCGCCGGGCGCGGCCCAGCGCGAAGTAGGCGGCGGAGCGCTCGTCCAGCTGCGAGAAGACGCGGAGGTCGTCGCGGTCCGCGGCGGCCATCGTCAGCGGCGTCGATCGGCTGCCCGGGGAGACGACGACGGCGTCGACGCCCGCGGCGACGAGCTCGTCCACGAGCGCCCCCGCCCACAGCGCGTTCCGGTTCGGCGCGGTCATTGCCACCGCTTGGTGGTCGATATTTAAATACTCCCGCGGGTCGGCCTGGCCGGATTCGTTATACCCGGTCCAGCCGCGAGAGCCCGTGCCACACCGCGTCGACGAGGCGGTCCTCACCCTCGCCCTCGGCGTCGTCCCAGCCGCGGGCGATGGCATCCTCCAGCACCGGCACGGGGTGGTTCTCGAAGTTGTTCATCCCGCGGAACGTCTCCAGCGCCTCGCGGTGGGGCTCGCCGAAGGCGTCGCCCTCGGCCGCCTCGCTCCCGGCCGCGTCGCCCTCGGGCGCATCGCTCTCGTCGAGGAACCCGAGGTCGGCGAGCGTCGCCGCGACGGCCGCGGCCGCCTCGCCCGTCAGCTCCCGGGTCTCGTCGGGCGCCTCGCGCTCCAGCAGGGTGACGTCGTACAGCTTGAACACCCGCTCGAGCTCGTCGATCGGGCCGTCGTGGTCGTCGACGCGCACGTCGATCCAGCGGTCGTTCCGGCCGTCGTACCCGCCCTCGGGCTTGGCGACGTACAGCACCGCCGACTGCTCGCCGCGCTTGTCGCCGCCAGCCTCGTTGCCGGCGTGGAGCGCGGCGATGAGCCGCTCGGGGAGGCCGCCGTCCGTCTCCTCGAACGCGTCCGCCATCGCGGTCAGCGTCTCGGCGTTCTCCAGGATGTTGCCCTGCACGGTGTAGCCGTCGCCCTGCAGGTCGCCGGCGTAGTCGTGGCACTCGTCGCCGGTGAACGCGGCCGGCTCGCCGTCGAGGCCGACGACGCCGACCTGTCGGGAGGGCGCCTCGTCGTCCGCGCTCGTGAGCGCGTCGACGACCGCCTCGGCGTCGCGGCCCTCCCGGAGGCGGTCGAGGCCGTCGGGGCCGTAGGCGACGTTCGCGAAGCTCTGCGTGGCGACCGCGCCGGCGTCCGCGCTGACGAACGGGACGACGGCGCCGACGCTGACGAACTTCGACTGGACCGCGACGCCGACGGCGTCGGTCTCCGGGTCGCGGGCGGCGATCGAGAACGTCGAGGGACGAGGTGGCATGCGGTTACACGGATCGGCGGCCGCCCTCATAAGTTCGGTCGGGTCGTCCGGGCGGTCCGCCCCTCGTCGACGTCGGCGTCGCCGACGCCGCGCCCCGCGCCGCCGCTCGCGGTCGCGTTCTGCAACGCTTATGCACGCCGACCGACTTCGATCGGGTATGAGCGACGACGACGCCGTCGACGTCGAGGTCGAGTCCTCCGACGACGCCGCGGCCGACGCGGCGAGCGCGAACGGAACGGCGGAGGCGACCGCCGGGGAAGCGAGCGGCGAGCCGGCGGGCGGGACCGACGCGGAGAGCGACGTGACCGACGCCGAGGCCGACGCGGACCGCGAGGCGCTGGCCGCCGCCGTCGCCGAGCACGACGAGGCGCTCGCGCGGGAGGTCGCCGAGCTGGAGGCGGAGCTCGCGGAGACGCGCGCGGACCTCCTCGAGACCGAGGAGGAGGTCGAGGAGCTGACGAGCAAGCTCGCCCGCGTGAAGGCGGACTTCAGCAACTACAAACAGCGCGCGAAGCGCAAGCAGGACGAGATCCGCGAGCGCGCGTCCGAGAAGCTCGTCGAGCGGATCACCCCGGTCCGCAACGACCTCCTCCGCGCGCTCGACCAGGAGGCGGGGAGCGATCTCCGCCCCGGCGTCGAGTCGACGCTGGAGAAGTTCGACGAGGTGCTCGCCGAGGAGGGCGTCGAGCCAATCGCGCCCGACCCGGGCGACGAGGTCGACCCGTCCCGCCACCAGGTGATGCTCCGCGTCGAGAGCGACCAGCCCGAGGGCACCGTCCACGAGGTGTACGAGCCCGGCTACGAGATGGGCGACCGCGTCGTCAGCGAGGCGAAGGTCACCGTCAGCGCCGACGGGTCGTAGTCGACGGCCCGGGCCCCCGTCCCGTTTTCACTCCTCGCTTCCGTACCGGCCCGCGATCTCGTCGAGCCCCGCGTCCGGCTCGGCGGCGTGGGGCACCGACAGCGGCGAGACCGACACCTCGCCGTCGACGACCGCCCGCCGATCGGTGCCGATCGGGTCGGGCACGTCCTCGGGCGTCATCCGCCCCCAGATCGGATCGGAGATGGCGACGCCGCCGTTGCCGTCGGAGGTCGCCTCCATCCCGTACCACTCGGACGGCGTGGTGACGCGCATCGGCGCGGGGTCGACGGCGCGGTCCGAGCCGCCGGGGTCGGCCGCGACCGGCTCCGAGCCGCCGTCGGCCTCGGCCGACGCCGCCATCGGCGCGTTGACGTTGAGGTAGTCGGCCCGCTCGAAGGCGCCCGCCGCCGGGGCCTCGTTGACGAGGAACCGCGTGGCGCGCACGGCGTGCGCGAACGACGCCGGCGGCAGGTCCCGCTTCCACCAGTCGTCGCCGCCCGGCACGTACATCGACGTCGCGATTCCGGGGACGCCGAAGAAGGCGCCCTCGACGGCCGCCGAGACGGTCCCGGACCGTCCGAGCGTGTACGCGCCGAGGTTGGCGCCCTCGTTGCACCCGGCGACCACGAGGTCGGCGTCCGGGACGAGCTCGTCGAGGCCGGCGACGACGCAGTCCACGGGCGTCCCGTCCACAGCGTACCCCAGCTCGTGCTCGCGGACCTCGACGTCGGCGGAGATGGCGCGCCCGATCGAAGAGCGGTCGCCGGTCGGCGCGACCGCGACCACGTCGTAATCGGCCGCGAGCGCGTCGTACAGCGCGCGGAAGCCGACGGCGTCGACGCCGTCGTCGTTCGTCAGTAGGATCCGCTCGACGCTCATACCAGTACATCGGGCGGTTCGGACAAAAGCCCACCGTCGGCGGCGGGCTGTCGGCGCCGCCGCGCCGAACGGAAAAGCCCACGTATCCCGGGGCCCCATCGTGCGACATGGGATTCGGGGACACGGCCAAGAAGATCCAGACGCTCGCCGACAAGGCCGAGCGCACGTACCAGAAGATCAACGAGCTCCGCAACGAGGTCGAGGAGACCCAGACGACCGTGGTCGACACCTCCGAGCGCGTCCAGCGGCTGGAGAACGAGATGGCCGAACAGCGGGCCGTCCTCGACGCCGTCGCGCGCGAGGTCGGCGTCGACTTGGAGAGCGTCAGCACCGAGGCGCACATCACCGAGGCGGAGCGCGCCGCCGCGGAGAGCTCGCCCGGGAGCGCGACCGGGGGCGCCGGATCGGCCGAGAGCGACGGCGGCGAGCCGGGGGACGCGACCGACGGGGCGAGCGAGGACGCGGCGTAACCCCTATTCGGCCGGTTCCGCCGTCTGGTCGGCAGATTTCTCTCCGTCGGCGGCCCGCGACACCACCTCGGCCGGCACGCCCGCGACCGTCGTTTCCGGCGGGACGTCGGCGGCGACGAGCGAGTTCGCGGCGACCTGCGCCCCCTCGCCGACCGTGACGCCCGGGAGGACGACAGCGCCCGCCCCGATCATCGCGCCCTCCTCGACGACGACGTCGCCGAGTCGGTACTCGTCGCTGAGGAACTCGTGGCACAGCAGGGTCGCGTCGTAGCCGACGATCGCGTCGTCGCCGACGGTGATCCGCTCCGGCCAGAACACGTCGGGCGTCGACTCCAATCCCCACGCGACGCCGGTCCCGACCGCGACGCCGATCCGCCGCAGCAGCCAGTTCTTCAGCCGCAGGCTCGGGCAGACCCGCGCGAGCACGATCACGACGTAGTTCCGGACGACGACGAGCGGCGACTTCGCGTCCGGCCACGACCACAGCGAGTTCCGCGGGCCGGGCGTCGCGTGGCGGTCGAGTCGCTCGGTCCGGGAGTCGTCCGCCGCATGGTCGGCCGCGGTCGCGCCCGCGGCGTTCGTCGGTTCGGCCGCCGCGCCACCGTCCTCGTGAGTCACGAGGGCCCGTTCGGGCGGCTCCGGTAAAAGGGTCGCTGACGGGGGCGCGCTACTCCCGCAGCTCGTTCATGTGTTCGATCCGCCGCTCGACGAGATCGCTCGTCCCGACGTCGTGGCGGATCCGGAGCCCGTCGCCGGCGGCCGAGAGCCCGTCTTCCGCCTGTCGCTCGGCGGCGGCGATCGAGTCGCCGCGGCCCACGACCGCGAACGAGCGCGAGGTGGTCGTGTACAGCCCGTCGTCGCGCTCGTCGACGCTGGCGTAGTAGAGCAGCGCGTCGCCGACGCTCTCCTCGTCGACCGCGATCTTCGCGCCCGCGTCGGGATCGACCGGGTAGCCGTCCGGCACGGCGTACTTACAGACCGTCGCCTCGCCCGAGAAGTCGAGTTCGGGGAGCGCGCTGCCGTCGCGCGCGGCCGTCAGCACGTCGACGAACGGGGTCTCCAGCACCGGAAGCGCGTTCATCGCCTCCGGGTCGCCGAAGCGCGCGTTGAACTCGACGACCTTCGGCCCCGCGTCGGTGAGCATGAACTGGCCGTAGAGGACGCCCTTGTAGTCGGGGAGCGCGTCGACGACCGCCTCCAGCACGTCGACGGCGGCCTCGTAGTCGCCGTCGTCCATGAACGGGAGCGAGCGGCCCGTGTCCGAGTACGAGCCCATCCCGCCCGTGTTCGGGCCCTCGTCGCCCTCGTAGGCGCGCTTGTGGTCCTGCACCGCGGGCGTCGTCCGGACGTCGCCGTTCGCGACGAACGCCTGGACCGTGAACTCCTCGCCGACCAGGCGCTCCTCCAACACGACGCGGTCGTAGCCGGAATCCCGGAGGTACGCCTTCGCCTCCTCGGCGGTCACCTGATCGCCGATCACCTTCACGCCCTTCCCGCCCGTGAGCCCGGCCGGCTTCACGGCGAGGTCGCCGTCGGCCGCGTCGATGTAGTCGCAGGCGGCCTCCGTGTCGTCGAACACCGCGTAGTCGGGACAACCGGGGATCGACGCCTCCTCCATGAACTCGCGCTGGTACGCCTTGTCCGTCTCCAGGCGCGCCTCCGCGGCCCGCGGGCCGAACGCGTACACGCCGGCGTCGTCGAGCGCGTCGGCGACCCCCGCCGCGAGCGCCGACTCGGGACCGATCACGGCGAGGTCGGCGCCGACGTCGGTCGCGTAGTCGGCGACGGCCTCGGCGTCGGTCTCGTCGATCGACTCGAACCCCTCGGCAAGCCGTCGGATGCCCGGGTTCCGGTTGCTCGCGCAGGCGTACAGCGCGCAGTCGTCGGCGACCGCGCGGGCGATCGCGTGCTCGCGTCCGCCGCCGCCGACGAGGAGTACGGTCTCGGTCATGCCCGACGGATACGTACATGGTAGTGTAAGCTTTACTTTCCACTCGCACCGAGATAGCCATATACGTGGATCGTTTGCGGGAGCGACGCCCGAACCCGCCCCTCGTGTGAGGCTTTTTGCCTCGCCGGGGCGAACCGCGGGTATGACACAGCCGACGGAGCGGAACCGCCTCGACGACGAGGCGAGCCCGTACCTCCGACAGCACGCCGACAACCCGGTCCACTGGCAGCCGTGGGGCGACGAGGCGTTCGAGCGCGCCCGAGAGCACGACGTGCCCGTGTTCGTCTCCATCGGCTACTCCTCCTGCCACTGGTGTCACGTGATGGCCGAGGAGAGCTTCGAGGACGAGGGGGTCGCGGAGGTGCTCAACGAGTCGTTCGTCCCGATCAAGGTCGACCGCGAGGAGCGCCCCGACGTCGACAGCACGTTCATGACCGTCTCACAGCTCGTCACTGGCGGCGGCGGCTGGCCGCTCTCCGCGTGGTGTACCCCAGAGGGGAAGCCGTTCTACGTCGGGACCTACTTCCCGCCCGAGCCGCGCCGGAACCAGCCCGGGTTCCGCGACCTCTGCGAGCGCATCGCCGACTCGTGGGCCGACCCCGAGCAGCGCGAGGAGATGGAGCGGCGCGCCGAGCAGTGGACGACGAGCGCCCGCGACGAGCTGGAGTCCGTGCCCGACGCGGGCGCGGCGGGCGACACGGAGGCGCCCGGCGCCGACCTCCTCGACGAGGCCGCCGCCGCCGCGGTCCGCGGGTACGACGACGAGTACGGCGGGTTCGGGAGCGGCGGCGCGAAGTTCCCGATGCCCGGGCGGATCGACCTGCTCCTGCGCGCCTCCGCCCGGAGCGGCCGGGACGCCGCGCTCACGGCCGCGACCGGGACCCTCGACGGGATGGCGCGCGGCGGGATGTACGACCAGATCGGCGGCGGCTTCCACCGGTACGCGACCGACCGGCGGTGGACGGTGCCGCACTTCGAGAAGATGCTGTACGACAACGCGGAGCTCCCGCTGGTGTACCTCGACGGGTACCGCCTCACCGGCGACCCGGCGTACGCCCGCGTCGCGAGCGAGACGCTGGGGTTCCTCGACCGCGAGCTCCGCCACGAGGCGGGCGGCTTCTTCAGCACGCTCGACGCGCGGAGCGCGCCGCCCGAGAGCCGGCGGGGTGACGCGAGCGGGAACGGGCGCGGTCGCGCCGACGTCGAGGGCGCCTTCTACGTCTGGACGCCCGGCGAGGTCGACGCGGTCCTCGACGAGCCGGGCGCGTCGCTGACGAAGGAGCGGTACGGGATCGAGTCGGGCGGGAACTTCGAGCGCGGCACGACCGTACCGACGATCGCGGCGTCGGTCGCGGAGTTGGCCGAGGACCGCGAGCTCTCGGTCGAGGAGGTCCGCGAGCGCCTGACCGAGGCCCGCGTCGCGCTGTTCGAGGCGCGAGAGTCGCGCCCGCGGCCCGCCCGCGACGAGAAGGTGCTCGCGGCGTGGAACGGCCGAGCGATCTCCGCGTTCGCGAGCGCGGCGGGCGTCCTCGGCGAGGAGTACGCCGCGATCGCCGGCGAGGCGCTCGACTTCTGTCGCGACCGGCTGTACGACGCGGAGACGGGTGCGCTCGCCCGGCGGTGGCTCGACGGCGACGTCCGCGGCCCGGGGTACCTCGACGACCACGCGTTCCTCGCGCGCGGCGCGCTCGACGTCTACGCCGCCACCGGCGACCCGGAGCCGCTCGGGTTCGCGCTGGAACTGGCCGAGACGATCGTCGCGGAGTTCCACGACGCGGACGACGGAACGATCTACTTCACGCGGGACCCGGAGGCGGGCGAGGGTGACGGGACGGCCGGGGACGGCGATGGGCCCCCCGCCGGCGACGGCGCCCTGTTCGCCCGCCCGCAGGAGTTCACCGACCGCTCGACGCCGTCGAGCCTCGGCGTGGCGGCGGAGACGCTGGCGCTCCTCGACGGGTTCCGGACCGACCGCGAGTTCGCCGCGGTCGCGGAGGCGGTGGTGACGACCCACGCGGACCGGATCCGGGCGAGCCCGCTGGAGCACGTCTCGCTGGTGCGGGCGGCCGAGCGCGTCGAGACCGGCGGGGTCGAGGCGACGGTCGCCGCCGACGCGGTGCCGGACGCGTGGCGCGAGACCCTCGGCGAGCGGTACCTCCCGGGCGCGCTCGTCGCGCCGAGACCGCCGACCGAGGCGGGGCTCGACGAGTGGCTCGACCGGCTCGACATGGACGAGGCGCCGCCGATATGGGCCGGGCGCGACGCGGTCGACAGCGAGCCGACCGCCTACGTCTGCGAGGGTCGGACCTGCTCGCCGCCGGAGGCCGACCTCGACGCGGCGCTGGCGTGGCTGGCGGAGCGGCGGTAGGCGAGCGACTCCGGACCGGCGGTTCGAGTGCCTCTCGGACAGCCGGCGGCGCGAGTAAGCCGCGGCGTAATTATATGCGTCCGTCACGACGCTCCGTCCATGCACGATTTCATCGTCGTCGGCGCCGGCCCCCCGGGCTCGCGGTTCGCCAGGCGGGCGGCCGAGGCCGGCCACGACGTGGTCGTCTTCGAGAAGGGGACCGTCGGCGAGCCGCTGGCCTGCTCGGGCCACGTCTCCGACGACGTCTGGGCGTACGTCCCCGACGAGGCACGCGACCGGCTCCTCCAGAACCGCGTGTACGGCGCGCGGTTCCACGTGGGCGGCCCCGGCTCGAAGGCGCACCCATTTTATAAAGAACGGCCGGTCTCGAACGTGATCGACCGCGTCGGGCTCGACCGGACCCTCGCCGACTGCGCGCGGGACGCGGGCGCCGACGTCCGCGAGGGGCACACCGTCCTCGACGTCGACGAGCGGTCGGATCGGGTCGCCGTCGAGGTCCGGACTCCCGACGGCGACGTCGAGACGGCGGAGGCCCGGATGGTCGCCGGCTGCGACGGCCCCACCTCTCGCGTGCGTCGATCGCTCGACCTCCCGGAGCCGGACGAGCTGCTCCACGGCGTGCTCGCGTTCGACGACGCGCCCGACGACGGCGACCTCGTCGACGTCCACCTCACCGCGCCGACCTTTTTCGCGTGGCGGATCCCGCGGGGGGACGCCGGCGTCGAGTACGGCCTCGCGGCGCCCCCGAGCGACGACGTCACGGCGATGTTCGACCGGCTCACCGACGCGTACGGCGCGACGACAGACCGGTTCTGCTCGGGGGCGATTCCGGTCGGGCCGCCGGACCGCGTCACGACGGACCGCGCGTTCCTGATCGGGGACGCGGCCGCGCAGACGAAGCCGTTCACCGGCGGCGGGATCCTGTACGGGATGACCGCGGCCGACGTGGCCGCGGACGTCGTCGACCCCGCGGACCCGGCGACGCTCGCCGACTACGAGGCCGGCTGGCGCGACGAGATCGGCCGCGAGATCCTGCTCGGAAAGGGGATCCGTCGGTGCTACTCGCTGCCGGAGCCGGTCCAGCGGCTCGGGCTGCGGGCGCTGTCGGGCGAGATCGGCGTCCACATGGACCGGCCGACCTCGTTCTTCTCGCCGGCGCACCTCCGTCGGCTGTTCTCGCGGAGCGACCCGCCGGAGTGAGCCGGGACCGGTCGGGGAACCGCCGCGGCGGAGTCCGGCCGTTACTCGCCGACGACCTCGGCGAACGAGACGTTCTCGCGGACGCTCGTGATCTCGACGGTCGGCTCGTCGCCCGGCTGGGAGTCGGGGACGATGACGACGTAGCCGCGTTCGATCTTCGCGATCCCGTCGCCCTTGTCGCCGAGCGTCTCGATCGTGACCTCGCGGACGTCGCCCTCGGAGACCGGCGGGCCGGCGGCGTCGGTCGGGGTTGTGCGGGCCTCGGAGGTGCCGGCACCGTTCCCCGCGACGTCCCGGTCCGGGGACGCGTTCGCCGCTGACTCGGTGGAAGCGGTATCCGCTCCTCCCTCTCGCTGTATCAATGCGACCCGATACGTCTCACCGGGGGTGACCGTCTCGTGTTCTATCTCCGACGACGGGACCGTGACGACGTGGTCCCCGTCGCGCTCCTCGACTTCCCCGGTGAACAGACACGCGAGCGAATCGGTGATCTCGACCATGCGTGACGTTGCGAACACGGTAATGAAAAGGTCCCTATTATTACCCGCGGTGAAAACGCCGTCAGAGGTCGGTCGCAGCCGCGCGGATTCCCGCCCCGGACACCCGCCGAACATAAACGTTTACCCTGTTCCGAATGAATCGCCGGTCATGAGCCGAAACTACGAGTCGCTCCACGATCCGAACGCGGAGTACACGATGCGGGAACTCTCCGCGGAGACGATGGAGGTCACGGGCTCGCGCGGCGGTCGCCGCGACGTCGAGATCACGGACGTCCAGACGACGATGGTCGACGGGAACTTCCCGTGGACGCTCGTCCGCGTGTACACCGACGCGGGCGTCGTCGGCACCGGCGAGGCGTACTGGGGCGCGGGCGTCCCGGAGCTAATCGAGCGCATGAAGCCGTTCGTCGTCGGCGAGAACCCCCTCGACATCGACCGGCTGTACGAGCACCTCATCCAGAAGATGTCGGGCGAGGGCTCGGTCGAGGGCGTCACCGTCACCGCGATCTCCGGGATCGAGGTCGCGCTCCACGACCTCGCCGGCAAGATCCTCGACGTGCCCGCCTACCAGCTGCTCGGCGGCAAGTACCGCGACGAGATGCGCGTCTACTGCGACTGCCACACGGAAGCGGAGGCGGACCCCGACGCGTGCGCCGACGAGGCCGAGCGCGTCGTCGACGAGCTCGGCTACGACGCGCTGAAGTTCGACCTCGACGTCCCCTCGGGGTTAGAGAAGGACCGCGCGAACCGCCACCTCCGCCCCGGCGAGATCCGCCACAAGGCGGAGATCGTCGAGAAGGTCACGGAGCGCGTGAAGGACGAGGCCGACGTCGCCTTCGACTGTCACTGGACGTTCTCGGGCGGCTCCGCGAAGCGCCTCGCGGACGCCATCGAGGAGTACGACGTGTGGTGGCTCGAAGACCCCGTGCCGCCGGAGAACCTCGACGTGCAGGAGGAGGTCACCAAGAACACGACCACGCCGATCGCGGTCGGCGAGAACCGCTACCGCGTCACCGAGCTGCGCCGGCTCATCGAGAGTCAGGCGGTCGACATCGTCGCGCCCGACCTGCCGAAGGTCGGCGGGATGCGCGAGACCCGCAAGATCGCCGACGTGGCGAACCAGTACTACGTCCCGGTCGCGATGCACAACGTCGCCTCGCCGGTCGCGACGATGGCGGCGACGCACGTCGGCGCCGCGATCCCGAACTCGCTGGCGATCGAGTACCACTCCTACGAACTCGGCTGGTGGGAGGACCTCGTCGAGGAGGACGTCATCGAGGACGGCTACATCGAGGTGCCGGAGAAGCCGGGCCTCGGCGTCACGCTCGACATGGACGCCGTCGAGGCGCATATGGTCGAGGGCGAGACGTTGTTTGACGAGGCGTAAGCCGGATCGAGCCAGCAGCGCGGAGCGCTGCGTTGTTCGACTGAGCGAAGCGAAGTCGAGCATAGAAATCTCTGATTTTCGCAGTTCGACTGAGCGAAGCGAAGTCGAAGGGGCCGGCGCGCCGAGCGTCGGATCCGACCGATATCGATGCCGGACATCTTGACAATCAAATAATATTTTATACCCGGGCATGGTACACGATGGCGGAGTCGACGACGCCCGAAGAGGAACGGCGGCGGCGTGCGGCGAACGCAATTCAGGAGGGCTCCGATCATGGACATCGATGACACTCCCGGCGACGAGTCGACGAGAACAGGGCTGAGGGAGGTCGCACTCTCGCACCGCTATCGATGGCGGCTGCTCTACTGCCTGTTCACGTATGCGAATCCGATGTGGCTCCCCGACGTCGCTCACCAACTCACGGTCTGGGACCGCGACGACGTCGACACCAGAGAGCGGCTCCGGATCTACAACGCGCTCTACCACGACCACGTGCCGCCGCTGCGAGAGGCGGACCTCGTGGCGTATCATCAGCCCGACGACGAGGTCGAGTTGGGGCCGGCGGCGGAGGCGGTCGAACCGGTCATCAGCGATCGGCTGGCGTCCGAGATAGACGACCTGCTGACAGCCGAGCGGACCGATACGGACGTCGCCGATCCGGTGGACTGATCGTCCGGTTCGGCCGCCCGGCGGCGGGTCCGGCACGATACCGGCCCGCCGTCGAACGGCAGAATCGAACGCGAGACGGGTGTGCGTCAGGCCCGGGACGCCACCTGGTCCAGCCGGACCGGGTCGAGCCCCCGCCGGTCCAGCTCCGTCTCGATCTCGCGGAGCCGAGGCGCGATCTCGTCCGGCTCGTGACTGTCGGTGCCGACGGTCACGCGCGCGCCGGCGTCGACGAGCCGGTCGAGGAACGCCGGAGCCGGGTGGAACGTCCCGTACTCGTCGAGCGCCCTACCGGCGTTGATCTCGGGGACGGTCCGCGACCCTCGGAAGGCGTCGGCGATCGCGGCGTAGTGGTCCTCGGTCGCGAACCCGCGGAGGTGCGGGTTCCGCTCGATCAGGTCCGGATGCGCGGCGACCGCGAACAGCTCCGAGTCGACGAGCGCGGTCAGCTTCTCGAAGTACCGCTCGACGAGCGCGCGCCGCTCCGACTCGGACTTGTCAGCGAAGTGCGAGCGAGCGTGGACGTTCGCGCCGTCCAGCTCGTGGACGCTCCCGACCGCGTAGTCGAAGTCGGCCTCGGCGAGGAAGTCGGCGATCGCCGCCTCGTGTGCGGGGTCGTAATCCATCTCCACGGCGTCGAACACGTCGACGTCGGCGTCCTCGCGGACCGCCTCGATCGCCTCCCGGCGCCGCTCGTACGTCAGGTCGAGGTTGAACCCGAGCGCCCGCTTGTACCGCTCCGCACCGGGCTCGGGCGAGACGTTGCAGTGGTCCGCGAACCCGATCCCGTCGAGGCCCGCGTCCGCGGCCGCGTCCACCATCCACCGGAGGAACGCCCCGTCGGAGTAGTTCGTGTGGGCGTGGTAGTCGTGCACGCGACATCGTAGGTCGCGCGGCGACTCGTAGCTTCTGGTCGACGAGCGACGCCGGCGGCGACTCAGTACCCAGTGCCCAGCGCCGAGTTCGCGGCGAGCACGGCGAACGTGACGCCGAACAGGGCCGCCAGGATCGCGAAGGAGACGCCCCAGCCGAACAGGTCGGCCGCGAGCCCGACGCCGAAGGAGCCCGCCGAGCCGATGACGGTGTAGACGGTCCGGACGAGTCCGAAGCCGGCGCCGCGCTCCGCGTCGCCGAGCGCGTCCATGAACCGCGGGTCGATGGCGGAGAAGAAGCTCGCGCCGGAGCCGGCCAGCAGCACCGCGACGGCGACGCCGACGAGCCCGGGACCGAAGACGAAGGCGGCGATACCGACCGCGCCGGCGAGCATCGCCGCGCCGATGGCGACGTCGCGGCCCGCACGGTCCGAGAGCCGGCCGAGCCCGACCTGCGCGACCGCCCGAACGACGAAGAAGGCGGAGAAGACGCCGGCCGCGAACGGCGGCGAGAACCCCCGGAACTCGACGAGGAACGTCGGGAGGAACGACATCACGCCCTGGACGACGTACGTGCCGGCCATCGCGATGAACAGCGGGAGGAGAATGCTCGGCCGCGAGAGCAGCTCGACGAGGGGCGCGACCGCGAACCGGTCCCGCATCGGCTGGTCGGGGCGCCGCGGCTCGGTCGGGCGGACGCGCCACGCGAACAGCAGGAACACCGGCACGCCGACCAGCGCGGCCAGCGCGACCGCGGGGCGCCAGCCGTACCGGACGCCGACCCAGGCCGCGGCGACCGGGGCCACGAGCCCGGCCAGCGGGCCGCCCGCGGAGTGGAGCCCGAACGCCGTGCCGATGTCGTCGAACGTCCGCGAGAGCAGCGTCGTCGCCACCGCGTAGTGGAGTCCGGCGACGAGCCCGAGGAGCACCGCCGCAACCACGAAGGCGGGGAAGACGGGCGCGAGCGCGAGCACCGCGCTCATCGCGGCTGTGCCGCCGACGGCGACGAGGATGACCGTCCGCTCGCCGTGGCGGTCCGCGAGCACGCCGCTCGGGAACTGGGCGGCGCCGTACGCCAGCCACATCCCGGAGAGCGCGACCCCGATGGCGGTGTTCGACACGGAGAAGTCGTCGACGATCAGCGGGACGACCGGGCTGATCGCCAGCCTGGCGAAGTAGGTCACCAGGAACGCGAGCATGCACAGCGACAGCACCGTGTGACGGTACTGCCAGCTCATCCCGCTGTCACTGACAAGGGGTGGGTCCGGTCGGGGGTCAACGCTTTCGATTCCGGACGGAACCGATCCCGACTCACCCGCCGTCGGCCGCGGGCGCGCCGCTCGTCGTCACCCGACGGCGGCCGGGTCGACCCGGCTCCCGACCCACAGCAACGTGGCGAGAAGCCCGAGGACCGCGACCGGGAGGAACCACTGCACGACCGCGAGCAGCCCCGCGGAGGCCTGGACGCCGATCACCACGAGGAGCGTCGGACCGCAGCAGGCGAACCCCGACAGGAGCCCGGGGAGCCCCGCGGCGGCGCCCGCCCCGGCGCCGATCCGACACGCCGCGGGGCCGCGCCAGGCGACGACGGAGACCGCGAGGGTGACGCCGACGAGCGCGGCGAGTCCCAGCCCGATGGCGGCGTTGACGGGCGCGAACAGGTACTCGACCGGACCGGCCGCGACCAGCGCGACGGGCTCGTACTGGAACGGTCCGACTCGGCGGGTCAGGAGCGAGAGCGGGTCGCTCGCAACGGTGACGTCGACGACGGGCTCCGAGCCGGTCCGCGCGACCCCGGTGTCGCGGAGTCCGAGGTGACGCAGTCCCGCGGCGTACGCGAGGAGGTACGCGACTGCGACGACCACCGTCGTCGCCCGACCGTCGCGCCGACCGAGCGCCGCGCGGACGGCGAACCCGGTCCGGCGGACCAGCCCGGCCGCCCACGCCGCCGGCGCCTCGGTCGGAGAGACGGACTCAGCGGCCATACCCCGCCTCCGTGTGCTCGCCGACGAACGCCGTCTCGGGGTAGAACCCCGCCCACGCGAACCACATCGCGTCGAGCGCGAGCACCGGCTCCAGCGGGAGGTCGCCCGCGGCGATCCCGCCGCCCTCGGAGCCGACCCGATAGGCGTCGCCGTCGGGCTCGACCCGGAGACCGTCCGGGTTGCGGTAGACGTGACCGGTCGAGAGCCCCGGGTCGGCGACGGCGACGACGCCGTCACCGTCCCCGCCGACCGAGCCGGTCAGGACCCGCTCCGAGAGCAGCGTCGCCTTGTCGAACGCGACGGCGCCGCGCTCGGTCCGCGCGCCGATGACGACCGACTTCGCGTGGCCCTCCTCGGGCGACGACAGCGGCCGGAACATGGTGCCGTCGCGGGCGTAGTAGCCGCCGAGCGGCGCGTAGCTCCCGTACGGGTCGGTCTCGTATCTCCGCACGTACCCGGTGTCGTCGGTCATGACGAGCGACTTCGGGTGGCGCTCGGCCCACGCCGCCGCCGTCGTCCACACGACGCGGAACTCGTCGAGCGTCTCGCCGCTCATCGGCCCGTCGATGGCCGTGGCGAGCATCTGCGGCCACCAGCTGTCGGTCGTCCGGTCGTACATGATCAGGTTCGAGTTGACGAGTTGCCCCGACACCCCGAACGTCGCCTCGCCGCGGCGGAACCCCTGCGCCGTGCCGGTGAGCGGGCAGTAGGTGACCGCGACCGGCTCGCCACCGATCTCGTCGTTGACGATCTCGTGGTGGGAGAGGACGTGTTGGGGGTACGCCTTCGCCTCCCCGTCGCGAACGACGCCGAACACCGGCACCCCCTCGGCGTACGTCACGTCCGCGATCGGTTGGAACGACGGGTCGTCGATCGAGGGGATCCCGTCCTTCCCGACGCCGCCGCTGAGCGATTCCGTTACCAGGGTTTCCGGATCGTACGCGAGGTGGTAGTCGGTATCGACGGTCGGCGGACCGTTCTCGCCGTCCGAACCGTCGCCGTCAGCACCGTCAGAATCGTCGCCGTCACCGCCGTCCGAACCGGCACCGCCGTTGCCGCCGTCACCGTCCGAACCGTCGCTCCCGTCGGCGGTATCGAGGACGCCGCCGCCGAGACAGCCGGCGACGCCGACGGTACCGATCGCCGCGATACCGGCCAGCGCCGACCGACGAGAGCGGTTCATGCGCTCGCTTCGGCCTCGATAGTATAAAGATCGAAGCGCGGGTGTGAGACTCACACACAGCCGCGAGGGGCGTCCCTACCCGTTCTCTTCCGGGTGACTCCCGTCGGCCGGGCGCTCGCGAAGCCGGTCCGCGATGGCGGCGCCCGCGGCCCGCGGGTCCGGCTGCGCGACGTCGACGGGGTCACCGACGGCGACGCGCCCGGGCTCGACGACATCGCAGCAGAGCCCGCCGCGGTTCCGCAGCGCGGACGCGAGCCCCGCCTCGCCGGCCAGCGACTCGACGTGCGCGCAGGGCGGCCGCCGCCGGGTCGGTCGCAGGCGCGCGCCCCCGACCGCGACGGTCGCCTCCAGCAGGTCGTCCATCGCCGCTCCGAACCCCTCGACGACGACGTTCCGTCGGTGACGGCCGTCCGAGACGTCGATCCCGGTCTCCGCGCGGACCGCGTCGAGGGCCTCGGCGGCGACGAGGGTGACGGCGCAGCCGTCGAGCTGGAAGTGTCCGTCGCCTCGGCGGTATCGATCGCCCTCGACGCCGCCCGGGCGGATCGCGACGGTCTCCCGCAGTTCTGGCGGAGCCCCGCCCTCGGGCGCCGTGACCAGACTCCGGACGGTGCCGGTCGCCTCCTCGTCGCCGGTCACGGCGTCCCTCCGAGCAGCGACGGGTCGCCCGGCTTCAGCCACTCGCGGTGCGCGTAGTAGACGGCGGCGACCGGCGGCGCGACCAGCGCGGCGAGCGCGTACAGCCATTTGAATAGTCCGAAATCGGCGACGCCGCGCTCGTCCAGCGACAGCGCGTCGAGGAGGACCGCGGCGGTCGCGAGCGGCGCGAGGAGGTAGCCGTGGGCGAACGCGACGGCGGCGCCGGCCGGGGTGCCGGCCGAGAGCAGCGCCCAGTCGAGCGCGTAGAGGACGGTCCACCCGCCGGCGGCGACGGCGAGGACGAGGAGCCACGGGCCGTCGAACCGCCTGCCGGGCTGTTGGGCGGCCGACCCGTCGGGGTCGTCGGCCGGTGGTTCGGCGTGGGTGCTCACGGTGGAACTGGGCGCCCGACGATACTCAACGTTCGGGTCGCCTGCGGTTCGCGGGCGGTGTGCTCGCGACCGGGAGCCGACCTACTCGTCGAAGGTGCCCGCGGAGAGGTAGCGCTCGCCGCTGTCCCAGAACACGGTGACGACGAGCGGCTCATCGCCCTCGTACGCGCCCGTCTCGCGGAGCTCCGCGGCGACGTCCTTCGCCGCGAGGTTCGAGGCGCCGGAGGACTGTCCCGCGAGGATCCCCTCTTCGCGGGCGAGCCGGCGGCACTCGGCCTCGGCGTCGTCGATGTCGACCGTGTGGACCTCGTCGATCAGGTCGACGTCGAGGTTCGGCGCGACGAACCCCGGTCCCATCCCCTGAAACGCGTCGCTTCCGGGCTCCCCGCCGGAGAGGACGGCGTTGTCGCTGGGCTCGACCGCGTCGATCCTGACGCCGGGGAACGCCTCGCGGAGCCGGCGGCCGATCCCGGAGAGGGTGCCGCCGGTCCCGACGCCGGCGACGAGCGCGTCGACGGTCCGGTCGCCGACCTGCTCGACCACTTCCTGACCGGTCGTCTCGTAGTGGGCCCGCGGGCCGCGCTCCCGCCGTTCGTCCCGCCGCGAGACGCGTTCGCGCCGTTCGTCCCGCCGCGGGACGCGTTCGCGCCGTTCCCGGGACGCAGTTGCTACCGACGCGCGGTTTACAAGCCCTCCCGGCGTACCGAGGCGCATGACGCTCGAAACGCTCGCGCCCGACGCGGCCGCCGGCGACGCGCTCGACGACGAGGTCCTGGCGGCGCTCGGGTCCGACGACTACCGATTCAAGGTGTGGGGCGGCGACTGGTGCGGCGACTGTCGGCGACAGCTCCCCGCGTTCGCGGCGGCGCTCGACGCCGCCGGCGTCCCCGACGACCGGATCGAGGACTTCCCGGTCACGAAGGGGCCGAACGGCAAGGAGGGCGACCGAGTCGAGGAGTACGGGATCGAGCTGATCCCGACCGTCGTCGTCGAAAGCGCCGACGGCGAGGAGCTCGCCCGCTTCGTCGAGGAGGCGGACGTCTCGATCGCGGAGTTCCTCGCGCGCGAACTCTCCGAGGCCGAGGCGAGCGCCTGAGTCGGACCCCCGGTCTTCTTTTCAGATTCGGTTCAGGCGTCCAGTTCAGCGACGATCCGCTCGCGGATCGCCCCGGCGTCCACGGGCGCCCACGCCTCGATGTCGTACGTCACGTCGGCGAGGACCTCCAGTCGGTCGGCGTCGCCCTCGCCGATCGCCGCGACGGCGTCCTCGGAGAGCCGCGCGCGGACCGCCTCCGAGAGCGCCTCGCGGTCCACGTCGCGCTCGGGCACGTCGAGGATGTGCGGGAGGTCCGCCGCGCCCTCCGGCAGCGAGGGGAACGCCGCGGGCCCGACCGCGAGGGCGACGGCGTCGGCGTCGAGCCCCTCGTCCGGGTCGACGACGTCCGCGAGGGCGCCGCCCGCGTCTCCCGACGTGTCGCCCGCCTCCGACAGCGCCGCGGGCGGCGCCGGGACCAGGGCGTACTCCGCGACGGCGACGTCGATGGCGGCGGCGATGGCGTCGCCGTCGACCTCCGTTCGCTGTTTAAACGCGAGTTCCGAGAGCGCCCGCGAGAGCTCCGCGCGGGTGAGCCACCCGAACAGGTCCACGACGCCGGCGAGGTCGTCCCGGGCGGCCACGCTGGGCGCGTCGGTCGCGGTGCCGTCGGGCCCGTCCGCACCCGGCATCCGTCAGTCCTCCCCCGGCGCCGGATCGATGGAGGGCTCCGTCGACGGCCGATGGCCGTTCCCCCTGACGTCGGCGTCGCCGAGCGCCCCGCCGGCCCGTGTCGCTCCGCCGCTCGTTTTGCCTCCCGCTTCGTCGGCCGCCGCCGCGAGGTCCGCCCGGGCCGCCTCGGCGACCTCGGCCGGCGTTACCGGCGCGTCGCGCCACGCCGGGAGGCGGGTGTCCGGCCCCGGCTCGCCGAGGGCGTCGGCGTACGTCGCCACCTGCGAGCGCTCGTCGGCGCGGTCGTAGTCGAGGCCGTTGAACGCGGCGTCGGTCTCGTACCCCGCGATCATCGCCTCGGCGGCCTCGCGGTAGCGGTCGCCGAGGCCGTCGTAGTCGACGGCGACGCCGCCGTCCTCGACCGCCCGGAGGGTCGCCTCGCCGACCGCCCGGCTCATGTCCGCGAGGCCGGTCGGGCCGTCGACGGAGCGGTGGTCGTGCTCGTAGCGGCCGAGGTCGACCTGCGCGCTCCCCGCGAAGCCGGCGTGCGCGTACGCCTCGCCGAGCGTTCCGGCCTCCAGGCCCCACCCGCGCTGGACGCGGAGCTCGGAGACCAAGTCCGTCGTCGCCGCGAACTCCCCGGCGAGCGCGTATCGGAAGGCGTTGAGGTACTCGATCACGCCCGCCTCGCGGCGCTCGGTGGCGTCGGCGAGCGCGCGGACGAGCGGTCTGAAGAACAGCCGGAACAGCCGGCCGTACAACGCCCCGTCCTCGACGCGGGCGTAGTACCCCTTCGCGAAGGAGTGTCCGTTCGCGACCGGGAACAGCAGTCGGTTGACGAACGCCGGCGAGTACGTCTTCGTGTCGGCGTCGTGGACGACGACGTACTCCTCGTTCAAGGCTCGGCCGAGGCCGAGCCACACGTCCCGACCCTTCCCGCGGTCGCCGTCGAGCCCGCGGTCGGCGAGCAGGTCGTCGAGACGGGGGCCGCCGCACCAGAGCGTCTCCACGTCGATGTCGAAGCCGGCGAGCCACCGGGCGAAGGGACCGACGCGGTCGGCCGGGGCTCGGAGGGGAACGATAACGCGAGCGGGGTCGACCGTCTCAAGCGCCGAAAGGACGCGTTCGGCCGCGAGCGTTCCGTACTCGCGCTCTGTCATCGGCACCACGACCGCCGCCCGGCCGACGGGTGCGTCGGGCCGGTGGTCCGTCAACGCGTGCAGGGTGGTCACGCGCTCTTGGACGTACTCCATTATCAACGCACAGGAGCGGGAAAGCCTAAACAGGTGCGGTACCCGTGGTCCGTGCCGACACGCGAACGGGGGTCGACGGGACCCGCTTCCCGCCGCGGTCACGCCGCCGGCTCCGCGTTCGCCGCGCCGCCCGGGACGCGACCCATGCGCGCCAAGGCGGCGTACGCGACCACGACCGCGGCCAGCCCGCCGGCGAGCCCGAGGAAGACGGCGTCGTAGGCGACGCCGGCCTCGATCGCCTCGCCCACGGCCCACGAGCCGGCCGCCTGGGTCGTCATCATCCCGGCGGAGTAGACGGCGTACGCCGAGGCCCGGGACCCGTCCGGCAGCGACGCGAGGAGGAAGGTGTCCATCGCGGGGAACAGCATGTGGATGGCGAAGCCCACGGCGAGGCTGGCGGCGACGACGGCGACGACCCCGGAGACGGCGACGACGAGGACGACGCTCCCGATGAACGCCGAGACGATCCCGAGCAGGTACGGCACGTGCGGGAGCCGGTCGGCCAGGTCGCCGGAGACCAGGAAGGCGGGGACGCCGGCCGCGAAGATCACCGTCAGGAGGTTCCGGGCGGTCGCCGGCGGGAGCCCCTTGTCGATCATGTACAGCTCGTAGAAGTTGAACAGGCCCTGCCAGACGAACCCTGTGAGCCCCATCAGCACGACGGCCGTCAGGATGAGCTTCCACTCGGAGAGCGCGCCGCCGACGAAGTCGGTGTCGCCCGCGCCGGCGTCGGGGAGGTCCGTCCGCGCGGCCAGGAGCACGAAGGCGGCAGTCGTCGCGGCCGCGGCGGCCGCGAGCCCGTAGAAGGCGAGCCGCCAGTCGTACCACAGCGCGACCGTGACCACCGGCGCGGCGGCGACCGCGGCGAGCTGGCTCGCGGTGCCGTGGACGCCCATCGCGCGGCCGACGCTGTCCGGGAACAGCTCGGAGACGAACGGGTTCGCGGCGACGAAGTAGACGCCGGAGGCCAGCCCGATCGCGAAGGCGGCGGTCATCAGCGTCGGCACGCCCGGCGCGAGCGCGACGCCGAGCGCGCCCAGCGTCAGCATCGCTCCCGAGGCCAGGATGACGAAACGACGGGAGAACCGCGTGAGCGCCCACCCGGCCGGGAGCCGCGGGGCGGCCGAGCCGAGCCACGCGAGCGTGACGATGAGGCCGGCGGTCCCCTCGCCGATCGCGAACTCGCCGACGAACTGCCCCACGAGGGGTGCGAACACGACGCGCGCGAAGTTGACGAGGAAGACCAGGGCGCACAGCGATCCGAACAGCCTGGTCCGTGACACGGGCGGTCTTCACGTCGCCCGGAGACAAGCGTTGCGAAAACGGGGCGCCGCGGGAGGTCGTGGCGTGTCGCACCGCGCCGACGGGGAGTCGTCGCCGTCCGACTCGCGTCGTACGGGGTTTTTATACCCACACGCGACAAACCCGGATATATGAAATCGACGCGCAAGGGACTTCGCGACGGCGACCTGTTTAAGGACACCTACGAGCGACTGAACTGCGCCGACTGCGAGAAGGTCTTAAAGAAGCAGAACGACCCCGACGAGGTGTTCTCGGTCCGGGTCTGCCCCGAGTGCGAGGCGACGTTCAAGGAGCTCCGCTGACGCGCGGTTCGGCCGCGACGAACCACCGCCCGAACGGGCCGCTTCGAGTTCCCGCGCCTCCAACTCTCCGTTTTCCTCCGTCCCGCTTCTCACCCGTCCCGCGCTCAGTCGGCCGACTCGACCGCGTCGTTCACCGACGCCAGCACGGGATCGACTTCATCGGCGACCAGACCGATCCACCGGTACCCGGCGAACGCCTCGGCGACCGGGCGGGCCCCGGGAGTGGTCCCCGAGAGCACGGCGTCGTGCTCGTCGAACAGGGGGCGGACCTGCGCCCCGAGCCAGCGCGCCAGCGGGTTCGCGCTCGTCACGAGCCCCTCCATCGACCCGATCGCGTCGTCGCGCGCGTCGGCGACTGCGGCGGGGTCGGACGGGAACATCGTCTCTCCGTCCTCGATCCGCGCCGCGAGGGCGTCGAGCGCGCGCAGCCGGACCCGGGCGAGCGCCGTTCGGGTGAGCGACGTGGCCGGGTGGTCCGGCGTCCAGTCGTCGATCGGGATCGGGTCGAACCAGAGCTCGTCGAAGGTCCGGTAGACCGCGCCGGACAGCAGCGAGACGCTCGGCGCGTCGCGCGGGACCGGCCGGTCGTCGAGGAACGCCTCGATACCGGGGCTCCGCCTGAGCCGCTCGGCCTCCTCTCCGTGAAGCGCTCGCAGCCGGTCGCCGATCGCGGCGCCGACCGCCTCCGCCGCCTCCCGGAGGGGCGTATCGACCGCCCGCGGCTCGGAGAGCGATCCCTCGTACCGGCGGCGGAGGTGCCGACCGACCTCGACGTGCGACTGCACCCGCTCGACCTCTCCGACCGTTTCCCCGGCGCGAAGCGGGTTCGCGCTGGCCGCGATCTCACCCTCTCCGCCGACGAGGTCCCGCCGCCGGGCGGTGTCGAGCCAGCGCTCGATCGGGCCGTACACGGCGGCCCCGGCGAGCGGGTCCGACGCGGTTCCGGGGAGCGCGGCCAGCGTCTCCGCGGTCCGATGCCGGACCGTCCCCAAGCCCGCCGTCACTCCCTCCGGGTCGCCCTCGGTCGTCACGGCGGCCCAGGTGCCGACCGCGGTCGCGGCGTGGGCGCGCGCGGTCGCGAACCGCTCCGCCCGTCGAAGCGGCGTGAGCGACGCCTCGGGCGCCGGGAGCGCGTCGCGGGCGTCGTCGCGCCCCGCCGCGATCTGCTCGCGGATCGCCCCGTTCGGGAGCGTCTCCGCCGTCAGCGGGTCGGGGACCGGTTCGAGCAGCCGGTCGACGCGGTCCGCGAACGCGGTCGCCGCCTCGCTCTCGATCGGCACGGGAACGAGCCGCGGCCGGTCGGGGACGGGAGTCTCGATCGCCCGCGACACTCCGGCCGTGTCGATCGACGGCGGGTCGTCCCAGAACTCTCCGCCGCGCCGGCGCCCGCCGTCGAGACAGCCGCCGAGCGCGAGCGCGCCGGCGGCCGCGGCGGCCCCGAGCGCCCCGCGGCGGGTGAGGCGGCGCGTCACGACCCGTCACCCCCGGTCTCGTCGGCGCTCGGTCCGGACGTTCCGGTATCCCCCAGCGCCGTGTCGGACCCCGGCACGGTCGCGTTCGCGTCGATCCGGTCGTACTCCGTCCCGACCGCTCGGCAGGGGGAGCGCCCGCTCGACCCCGAGCCGCTGAGCGGCGAGCGAAGCGCCGCGGGGAGCCGGAACAGGAGCCCGACGGCGTCGCGCGTGTCGGCCTCGCAGGCCGCGTCGGGCGGCCGGAGCTCGCGGCAGTACTCGTACTCGACGTGGCCCGGCCGCCACGAGACCGACCGGATCCGGTACCGGTAACACGACTCGATGCTGGCCGGTGCGACGAACACCGTCTCCGTCTCGTAGTCGGTCTCGTCGAGGAACGATCGGACCCGCGCCCGCCCCTCGTCGGCGACGCCGGCGGCGACCGTCAGCTCGGCCGCCCGTTCGTCGCTCGTCACGAGTTCGCGGGAGAGCGGGACGGGGTCGACGTCGTCGTCGCCTCCCTCGGTCCCGGCGTCGTCTTCGGCGTCATCGCCTTCGACCGCGAGGTCGACGACGACGGCCTCGCCGCCGGGGTTCCGGACCTTCAACACCGTCGGATCGCCGTCACTGCCCGACCTCGACTCCGCGGACCGGGACGGGTCGCCGTCGTCGCTCGTCTCGGCGCCGAGGCAGCCGCCGAGCGCGAGCGCGCCGAGCGACGCGCTTCGGAGGAGGGCTCGCCGTGTGGGGGACATGGGCCCGCGTTGAACCGGTCCCGACAAACGTCTTGTGGCCGCCACGCTCCGGGCGGAGGGCGAGCTACTCGAACACCGCGTCGAACGCGGAGGCGCCGAGCGGGTCGAAGGTGCCGGCTGCGACGTTCTCGCGCACGTGATCCGCGTCGCTCGCGCCGACGAGCGAGGCGGTGACGCCCGGCGCGCTCCGCGCGAAGTTGAGCGCGCGCTGGGCCGGCGTCTCGCCGGAGAGGGTCGCGTCGACGTCGGCCGGGATCGCGCCGGGCTCGGCGAGTTCCCCCTGTCCGATGCTCGCGCTCGTCACGACCGAGAGCCCGGCCTCGTGGGCGAACTCCAGCGTCGAGACGGGCTCGGCGTCGGCGCCGCCTCCCGGCGGGCGCTGGGTCCGCCGCGTGAACGCGTCCGCCATCGCGACGTTGAACGGGAGCTGGACCGCCTCGAACCCGTGGTCGTCGTCGGGGCCGACCGCCTCGCCGGCGGCCTCGGCCCGCGCGAGGACCTCGGCGAGCGAGAGGTACCGCTCGTGCTCTTCGGGGACGCGGAATGCGTCCCACGTGGCGACGCCGTAGGCGCCGACGTCCCCGGCCGCTCGCCGGCGCTCCAGCGCCTCGAAGGCGGCCTCCAAGCGGTCGTACACCGCCTCGCGGGAGCGAGCCGCGAGCTGGGTCTCGGGGTTGTGGACGTAGAAGAGGTCGACCGCGTCGAACCCGAGCCGGTCGAGCGAGCGGTCGAGCGACCACTCCAAGTACTCGGGCGCCATCGCGTGCGCGCCGTTCGCGAGCGCCTCGGCGTCGACCACCCCCTCGGCGAGGAAGCGGTCGCGGACGTACGCCGCGGGGTCGTCGGGGCGCTCGCCGTCGAACGGGAGGAATCCGCCCTTCGTCGCGACGACGACCGCGTCGCGGTCGATCGGCGACTCCCGGACCGCCTCCCCGACGATGCGCTCGGCTCGCCCGCACCGGTAGTTGACCGCGGTGTCGACGTGGTTCACCCCGGAGCGGAGCGCGAGCCCGATCGCCTCGCGGGAGGCGTCGTCGACGGCGGGGGTGGGCTCGCCGAGGTAGGTGCCGATGCCGACGCTGGAAGCCACGCCCGGCCCGAACCGACGGAAGTAGGTCCGCCCGAAGGCGTCGCCGAACCGGTCGCGGTAGGCCCAGAGCGCGTCGCGGGTCGCCATGTTCGTCCGACGGGTGGCGCCGCGGGGAGAAAAGTCGCGCGGCGCGAGGCGAGTCCGCCGCGGGCGTCGCGTCACGCGCGTCTCGTGAGCCGGTAACGTGTCAGACGGATGGACGACGGTGACACAACGACTATACGTCGTCCGGGAGTCGAAACGGGCAATGGCCTCGCTCACCGACCACCTGTCCGATCTCGTCGAGGACGCGGACGCGGTGCTCCTGTTCTCGCCGACGAGCTCGTTTCACGACCGGTTTGAGGACGGCGACACGGATATCGTCGTCGTCGCCCCCGACAACGACGTCGACGCCGACACGTTCGTCGAGCTCCCCCTCCCGTTCGACAACGTGAAAGACCGGGTCCGGTTCGGGATCGAGGGCGCGATGGACGCCGACCTCGTCTCCGAGGGCGACGAGGTGGTCTGCATCGCGTCGGTCTTCGACGGGGGGTCGGACGCGGTGATCCGCGTCACCGTCGACGAGACGGTCCACACGGGGATCTACGACCTGTTCGTCAACTCCCGGGCCGAGCCGAGCGTCATCCGCGACGTGTTCGAAGTCGCGATCGAGCTCGGACAGAAGGGGCAGAAGGGGAAGCCGGTGGGCGCGCTGTTCGTCGTCGGCGACGCGGGGAAGGTGATGAACAAGTCCCGCCCGCTGTCGTACAACCCGTTCGAGAAGTCGCACGTCCACGTCGGCGACCCCATCGTGAACGTGATGCTCAAGGAGTTCTCCCGACTGGACGGCGCGTTCGTCGTCTCCGACTCCGGGAAGATCGTCTCCGCCTACCGCTACCTCGAGCCGGGCGCGGAGGGCGTCGACATCCCGAAGGGGCTCGGCGCGCGCCACATGGCCGGCGGCGCGATCACTCGGGACACGAACGCGACCGCGATCGTGCTGTCGGAGTCGGACGGGCTCGTCCGTGCGTTCAAGGCGGGCGAACTCGTCTTGGAGATCGATCCGGAGGAGTACTGACCACCCATGCTCGCGGTACCGAACGCGCTGAGCGAGTTCGTGACGACGGTCCCCGAACGGGTGTGGCTCGCCCTCTTCGTGCTCGTCGTCGGGCTGATCCTGGCGTACGTGGTCGGGGTTATCAACCGCCGGCTGCTGACCCGCGCCGGCGTGCCGGAGGCGATCGAGGGGACCGCGTTCGAGCGAACCGTCCGCGAGTTCAACACGTCGACGGTGCGGATCTTAGCGCAGCTGTCCAGCTACTTCATCGTCGCCGTCGCCGTCATCGTCGCCCTCACCGTCGCCGAGGTCAACTACCTCGACCGGTTCTGGTCCTCGGTCGCCTCCTTCCTCCCGCGCCTCTTCGTCGCCGCGGTCGTCATGATCGTCGGCGTCGTCGTCGGCGACAAGGCGGAGTTGATCGTCGCCGAGCGGCTCCGCGGGATCAAGCTCCCGGAACTCGGCGTGTTGCCCCCGCTCGTCAAGTACAGCGTCGTGTACGTCGCCGCGCTGGTCGCGCTCGGACAGGTGGGCGTGCAGACGCTCGCGCTGGTCGTGCTGCTCGCCGCGTACGCGTTCGCGGTCGTGCTGTTCGCCGCGCTGGCGACGAAGGACCTCGTCGCGAGCGCGGCCGCCGGGGTGTTCCTCCTCCTCCGGCAGCCCTACGGCGTCGGCGACGAGGTGAAAGTCGCCGGCGAGCGCGGCATCGTCCAGGAGGTCGACCTGTTCGTCACCCACATCGAGGCGGACGGGGAGGACCACGTGATCCCGAACCACTCCGTGTTCCGCGACGGGATCGTCCTAATCCGGGAGTGACGGCGGCGGGCCGGGGTCGAGCGTGGGCCGCATGCTCCCGGTGGCGAGTCCCTGACCGTTCCCACGCCGTGGGAGTAGCTATCACGATATAACTGGCGGGCGGTCCGAGACGCAACTATGAGCCACGACGACGCCGTCGCCTGCGAGGGGTGGGACGCGAGCGAGTGCGAGGGCACGGTCCACTGCCCGCCGCGGTGTCCGCGGTTCGTGGACAAAGAGGGCGCCCGGTGGACGATCCGGCCGGCCGTCACGGAGGACGCCGCGCCGCTCGCCGAGATGTACGAGGGGTTCGAGACCGCGGACCGCGCGCAGGGGCTCCCCCCGGTGACGCGGGACCGCCGGGCGGAGTGGATCGAGTCGATGCTGCGCGAGGGGAGCAACGTGGTCGCCGAGCGCGACGGCGAGCTGTTCGGTCACGCGATGTACACGCCGACGGACGCGGCGCGTCCGGAGCTCGCCGTCTTCGTCCACCCGACTATGCAGGGACGGGGCGTCGGCACCGAGCTCTGCCGGCACGTGATCGCCGACGCCGCCGCCGGGGGTCGCGACGGACTCGAACTCCACGTCGAGAGCGGGAACCGCGTCGCGCGTCGCGTCTACCGGACCGTCGGGTTCGAACTCGCCGAGCGCCGCGGCGACCTCCGGATGGAGCTCGATCTGAACGACCCGATCGCGAGGGAGGTGCGCTGGCCGCCGCTCGCGCGGGAGGGCCCCGCGACGCCGGTCTCGGAGACGCCGTCGGACGCCGGTCGCTCTCCCGCCCCGGCCGACGACTGACGCGGACGCGGCGCGAGCGCGGCGCGAGCGAGAGGGCGCGCGGTCCCCGCGGCTCCGGCCGCCTCGGCGACCCCCGCCACCGCAACCGTTAGGCCCGGCCGTCCCCAGGAACCGATAGCCGTGGAGGACGCCATCGAGTGGCTGCGGAACCGACCGTTCTACGAGGGACAGATCGCGGAGCACCGCCGGCTCCCCGCCCGCGAGCCCGCCTTCGGCGACGTCGACCTCGCGCCCCGGATGGCCGACGCGCTCTCGAAGCGGGGGATCGACCGCCTCTACCGCCATCAGACCGACGCGATCGAGGCGGTCCGCGACGGCGACGACGTCGTGCTCGCCACCGAGACCGCGAGCGGGAAGTCGCTCGCGTACACCGTCCCCGCGTTCGAGGCCGCGATGGACCACGGGGGACGGACCCTCTACGTCGGCCCCCAGAACGCCCTGATCGCGGACCAAGAGGAGAGCCTGAGCGACCTCGCGCACGGGCTCGGCTTCGGGAGCGGGGTCTCCGTCGCGTCGTACACGGGCCGGCTCTCCCGGTCGGAGAAGCGGGACGTGCGCGACCGCGAGCCGACCGTCCTGCTCTCGAATCCGGACATGCTCCACTACGCGCTACTGCCGTACGCCGGGCGGCTGTGGGAGTGGTTCTTCTCGTCGCTGGAGTACGTCGTCATCGACGAGGTCCACAGCTACCGCGGGGTGTTCGGCTCGCAGGTCGCCATGACCCTCCGTCGGCTCGCGCGGACCTGCGAGCGGTTCGGGTCGAGCCCCCGGTTCGTCTGCTGCTCGGCGACGATCAACAACCCCGTCGAACACGTCGCGGCGGTCACCGGGCGCGACCCCGACGACATCGCCCTCGTCGACGAGGACGCGTCAGGGCGGGGACCGCGAGACTGGGTGCTGTGGAACCCGCCGGAGTACGACGACGACTGGCAAGAACGGGGGAGCGGCCGCCGGAAGTCGAGTCACACGGAGAGCAAGCGACTGTTCTGCGACCTCGTGACCGCCGGGGCGCAGACGCTGGCGTTCACGCGGGCGCGACAGACCGCCGAGCAGTACGCGACCGACAGCGCGAGCGACCTCCGCGACCGCGGCGAGCGCGAACTGTCGGGGAAGGTCGGGGCGTACCAGGCCGCCCTGACGAACGAGCGCCGACGGGAGATCGAGGCCGACCTCCACGCCGGCGAGCTGCGGGGCGTCTGGTCGACGAGCGCGCTCGAGCTCGGCGTCGACGTCGGGGGGCTCGACGCCGTCATCCTGGACGGCTACCCCGGCACGCGGATGTCGGCGTACCAGCGCGCGGGGCGAGCCGGGCGCGGCGACGACCCCGCGCTGGTCGTGATGGTCGGCGGCGAGGACCAGCTCGACCAGTACCTCATGCGCAACCCCCCCGACTTCTTCGAGGCGCCGCCGGAGGACGCCATCTGCGACCCCGAGAACGGGCAGCTGCTCCCCGGGCACGTCGCCTGCGCGGCGGACGAGAGCTGGCTCTCGCCGGACGACGAGCGCTTCTTCGGCGAGTCGTTTCCGGGCGTCGTCGCCGACCTGACCGACGAGGGCGTCCTCGACCGGCGGGAGGTCGCGGACGGCATCCGCTGGACGCACGCCGGCTCGTCGAGTCCGCAGCAGTCCGTGAGCCTCCGGACCGTCGGCGACCGGGAGGTCGACCTGGTCGACTCGTCGCGGAACGAGACGGTCGCCTCGCTCGACTTCGGGGACGCGCTGCGCGACGCCCACCCCGGCGCGATCTACCACCAGCAGGGACGCACCTACGAGGTGACGGCGCTGGACCTCGACCGCGACGTCGCCGAGCTGCAGTCCTCGTGGGCCGACTACTACACGCGGCCGCTCACCGAGAAGGACATCGTCGTGAACGAGGACCTCGCGGAGCGCGAGCTCGCGGCCCGGCCCGACGTCCCGGTCCGCTTCGCCGACGTGACCGTCACCGAGCGGATCACGGGGTTCGTCCGCAAGGACGCGAAGACCGGCGAGTCGCTCGGGGAGTCGACGCTGGACCTCCCGGAGACGACGCTGCGGACGAAGTCCCTCTACTTCCCGGTGCCGGCAGACTTGGAGTCGGAGATGCGAGCGATCGGCAGTCGCGAGACGGACGACGGAGGCGCGGAAGCGGCGACGG
>NZ_NHPG01000033.1:0-31640 GCF_002252965.1 Halorubrum sp. Ea1 | reverse complement strand
GGGTGTATTCGCCTTCCAGCCTGTATAATCGCAGGCCGAAGTCGGTTGGTACTGGTAAGTCGTCGGGGTTCGAGCGTCGAGGCCACGTTTTCGCGTTCGCCCTGACGCACTCCGGCGACCGCCCGGTCGCCGCCGGCGAGTGACGCACCGATACGCGGCAGACGCGACCCGTGCGTCGGACGCGGCCATAGAGTTATGATACCGGGGAGCACGCCTCCTGTATGCCAGTTGTCTCGTTGCTGTCGGAGACGTACTTCGGAAGCACGATCCAGCAGTACTTCCTGTTTTTCGCCGTGCTGTGCCTCGGTGCAGTGGTCGGCCGGTCGCTGAGCTTCTTTTACCGGCGTAGACTGCGGCGGAAAGTCGAAGCGACGGAGACGGAGGTCGACGACATCGTCGTCTACGCGCTCGGGCGGCCCGTCGTCCTCCTCGGCGTCGTGTTCGGTGCGGTCGCGGGACGACGCATCCTCTCGCCGGTCGAGCCGCTGGAGTCGGTGTTGAACGCCTCGGTCGAGATTCCCGTCATCGTGGCTATCGCGTGGATCGCAGTCCGGTTGACGGACGGGTTCGTCGAGACCTACCTCATGAGGTACGTCGAACGCACAGAGTCCAAGCTCGACGACGAGCTCGTTCCGATTGTCAGCCGGATCGCCAACATCGCCATCGTCTCCGTCGCGGGCATCGTCGTGCTGGACTCGCTGGGGTACGACGTCGTGGCCGTCATCGCCTCACTCGGCGTGGCCGGGGTCGCAGTCGCCTTCGCTTCCCGCGAGACCATGGCCGACATCTTCGGCGGCGCGCACATCCTCTCGACGAAGCCCTTCCTCGTCGACGACATCGTCGATATCGAGGGGACGACCGGTACCGTCGAAGAGATCGGGCTCCGGACGACGCGCATCCGAGATTTCGACGGGCGGGTTGTGACGCTCCCGAACGCGTCGATCGCGAAGGCCGAGGTGCGAAATATTTCCGCAGAGCCGACCCGACGGGTGAAGACCTTCCTCGGGCTGTCGTACGACACGACGCCGGCGGAGATGGAATCCGCCGTCGAACTGGTCGTCGACACGACGAACGAGGTCGACGGCGTCGACGCCGAGCGGACTGGCGCGTGGTTCTGGGACTACGGGGACTCGGCGATGCGGATCAGGCTCGAGTACCACATCGAGGCCCTCGACCGCTGGAAGGAGGTCAGAGGGGCCGTGAACGGCGAGATTCAACGGGCGTTCGCGGACGCCGGGTTCGACATGGCGTTCCCGACCAGGACGGTCCGGGTCGAACGCTCAGACGGGGACGAGGAACCGATCCGTCTCGGGAAGGTCGACGACGGGGGTTGAGCCCGGACGCGGCGCCGATTGCCGACCGGTCGGACCGACCGATCGACTGGCTTTCGACCGCAATCGGCCTTCTCGTCGGAATCGGCGGAGTGCACTATTCACCGCCGGTAGCTCGAGAGTCACGAGCGCCGAGGCGGTTTCTCTGACGGACGCGTTCGCCCCAAAGTCCGGGCTGCGGGAGAGACGTTCCGACGCTCTGCCGCGGTCAGAACTCGATCGGTGACCGGTCCGCCCTCGCCACGTTCCGGTCGCGCACGGGGAACGTCCCCTCAGAGCGGGATCGAAGTTAGGGCCGGCACGAGGGAGGCGATGACGAGCCCTATGAGTGCCGAGGCCAGCTTTCTATCCATACATTTTCGAGGAGAAGTGCACGAACGTCTGAGAATCGCGTCTGCTGCCCTCTAAGAGGGGACAGTCGTCATTTGAGGTCGAATAGAGTACAATTTGAGCGGTTAGAGACGACGTGAGGCAATGGTCCGTACGACTCTGTCTCAAGAGCTATACGAATTAGCACAGAGACAGAGAATATGTCCGACGATGGATTCAGAATCTCCGAAAAGAGTGAGAACGATTAGTTGCAGAGGAGGTTGATGAACTCCCGATTAACACTCCACAGAGACAGGTTGTAGTTTTTGAACGTACAGGCCGTATTTTCTCGAACAGATGATAGCCTCGAGGGAGATTCCGGCGGAGCGTGGCTTAGAGGTTCCACTCCGGGTTGACTACGTTGCAGACGACCCGGCCGAACCCACGTCCATGGTATACTGTACCGATATCGAGGGGACGGAGCTACGGGTGGCAGTCCAAGAGCCATCGGCTACTGAATCGTCGTTGGAGACGGGCAAATGGTACCGGTTCGACCGGGTCGTCCGGTCGAGGTCACTCGGGGCCCAGCTCCTGTTTCCATCCGGTAACAGTGGCGTGGAACGTATCGAGGCACCGGAGCCTCAGACACACCCGCCACTGGCTGAACTTGACACCCCGTGGCTGGTCCAGCTAGGGGCAAGCGACGAACGTATCGCTGTGACCGTCCAACCCCGGCCGACGGATGAGACGGGGGGTATCCGGGTGGAAGACCCGGAGACGTACGAAATCGCCGCCGTTTGTTTCGCATACTGTGACCGGTCCAGTGATGCGACGGTATATCATCGCGAGGAACCCGACACGCGAGACGAACAGCTCCTGCTCGAGCACGTCGTCGAAGACCTTTCAGAGGCAGAAGGCGCAACGCTTGTGACGCGTGGATACGACCGCTTTCCGCTCGAAATGCTCTATCAACGTCTCGCGCAAGCATCGGGGGGCGATGTCGTTGGGACCGGAGCAGAGCGGGTGCTGAACGGGTGTTTCCACGCAACCCCGGAGAGCGTCCCGGTCAGATCGGAGGCTGACACGGTTGTCGAAGCGGCTCGTCAACTTGGCATCGAGGTCGATCCGGTTCTACTCAGCGACTACGACATCGGGATCGACCGGGCAGACTGGCGCGGCGAGGTCGACACCATGCCGCTCTCGGACGTATCCGACCCACGGATGACCGACGGTGACTATGCGACGCTCGTCGAGCGGTATCTCGGTCCCGAGGACGGATCGGTCGATTCGGCACAACTCGCTCACTGCCTGAAAGCGTACGCGAGCGCAGATCTTGGTCTACTCCGTGAACTCGTAGCGCACGGCACGATGGACCGACTCGGCTGTCCGCGGCTCTCCGAGCGCCGTCTCAAACGATAGTCAAGCCGGGCCTACCGGGATACCGTACCAGGAGTCGAACCCGGGACGGTCAGATCAAGCGAACCGACTGCGAACGGTCCTTGCACTGACCGAATACCGTCACTCCTCGTTAGTCGTCTGCGACGACGCTGTCTTCCCAGCCTTCGCTGTGAATTCGCTCGTCGGGCGCTCCAAGCTCGGCCAGTCGGTTTTTCGCCTGGACGACCATCGGCGGGACCCCGCACACGTAGAAGTCCCGCTCGGTGAACTCGTCGAACAGGTCTTCGAGGTGTTCCTGTGCGTATCCGATCCGCCCGGTCCATTCCCAGTTGGGGTCCGAGAGCACGAAGGTCAGGTTGAGATTGGGATTGTTCGCCGCCAGTTCATTGAGCGTCTCTCGGTGAATGATGGTCTCCTCTCGCTTCTCGCCGAGGAGGATGTGCGCGTGGCCAGTGCCCTCGCGCAGATACTGCCGGAGCATCGCCATCATCGGTGTGAGGCCCGTGCCGGACGCGAGGAAAGCGACGTCTCGGCTCGTGTCGACGAGTGATAACGCGCCCTCTATCGAGCCGATCTCGACCGTGTCACCCGGTCGCTTCTGGTGCATGTACGACGACGCCAGTCCGTCATCGTAGCGTTTGATCGTCAGTGCCAGCTCTTCGCTACCGGGCAGATTCGTCGGCGTGTACGGGCGGACGATTCGCTCGTTGCCCGATTCGAACCGGATCGTCGTGTGCTGTCCCGGGTCGTACTCGAACTCGTGACCGGGTACTCGCAGACGGAACCCTTTCACTCGGGGCGTGATCTGATACGTGTCAACAACTTTTGCTTCGTGTGTCATGGTGAACGAGAGCGCTGTGTGGTGCAGCCAGGCGTGCGCTGCTCCGCTGAGGCGGTTCGGCCGTGTCGAAACATGATATGTCGGTGATCTATTAGTTTCGTCAAACGGTGTTTTGCCAGTCTCCGCGATGCGTTCCGGCAGGAACCGAGCGAAACGGTTCGATAAGGGGGTTGGCGCCGGAATCGGGCAACGCTGATGTATTGATTTTTGTTTATATATGTATGGTAGAAATACACAGGCATAAACAGCGCGGCTGGTCAGTAGTATCGAGAAGCCGTACGGCATGTCCGAGCTTCCACGTAGGGTCGACCGCCCGAAGAGTGGTAATCGAAAGTGAACAGATAATGGACTGAGCGGCGTCTATAACTGTGTTAAGTACATTCACTATGGATAGGTTGTGAGTCGTGAGTGCCGAGGCCACCGTTTCTTCCGATGCCGCCCGTCTCCCGGTCACCCGTCGGGACGCTCGCCGGCGTCGATGTCGACGCTCCCCGTCAGAACGGCGTTCAGGGCCGCCCCGGCGAGGAGCGTCAGGCCGCCGACGTACAGCCACGTCAACACCAGAAGGACGCCGCCGGCGACGCCGTACAGTCTGACGCTCTGTGAGGTCGAGATGTACAGCCGGAGCCCGACGGCGCAGAGCGCCCACGCGACCGCGGCGAGCGCCGCGCCCGGAAACGCCTGCGAGAGCGTCGTCTCCGGGGCCGAGAACCGGTAGTACATCGGCAGAAACCCGGCGAAGAGCGCGACGCACAGCAGCGGAGCACTGACCGCCCTAACGACGGAGACGTCCGTCGCGACCGTCAGCGCCACCACGAGCAGCGACCCGACGGGAACGAGGACGATGATCGTCGCGAACACGATCAGACTGTCCAACACGGTCTCGACCACCGAGTGCTCGTGGCGCACGCCGTGTATCGTCTGGAACGACACGTTGATCGCCTGCACCAATCGCAGCGAGCTCCACAACAGGATCAGACCGGCGATGACGACCGCCCGTCGTCGGTCCGCGTCGTCGCCGACGATCGAATCCAACGAGGCGGCGAGCGCGCCGGCGTCGATCCCGGCCACGGCTCCGAAGAGGCCGACGGCGGGGCCGAGCCACCCGGCCGCCGAGAGCCCGATAAACGCGAACAACAGCAGCGGCACGAGGGAGTTGAACAGGTAAAACGCGACGCCCGAAGCGACGACGCCGATATCGTTTTTCCGGGCGAGCGCGACGACCGCCGCCGCGAGTTGCCTTACCGACGCGCGGGAGGGGCCCCTCGCGTCGTCGGATCCCGACGGCCTCATGCGCCGACGGAGGCTCCGTCTTCAGTCATCGAGGGCGTCGAACGGGGGTCGAGGCCTCACGGTCGACGGCGGGCGTCGGTCGACCGGTGTCGCGAGTGACGCGGTGTCCATGCGGGTAGTGGCGGAGACGATTCATTAGTTATACTGTCGCAAAACCGGCGAGGTGTCAGCGGTTCACGAGTAGAGGGCCCTGGCCTCGTCGCTACGCGGGTCGCGAGCGTCCGGACCGGTTTCTCACGTGTCGTGAGTCGGTTTTAACTCCGATAGCGTCGAGCGTTGCGCTCGATGTCGGACCGCTCGGTCGAATATGTTCTCCGTTACTGATCCGTAGCAGGTGATTAGTAAAACGCATCTGCCGCGACTGGCCGGTGTGAGACTCGTTCAGGTTTTCGTCCCGAAAGACGACCGCGACGCCGTCCGAGAGGCGCTCTCGGAGATGGAGGTGGAGTTCGTCTTCACCGACGCGAACGGTGGTCGAGAGGGGAGTCTGGCGGAGATACCGGTGCCGTCAAGCGCCGTGGGCGTGGTCCTCGACCGGCTGTACGAGGCCGGACTCGACGAGGACACGTACACCGTCGTCACGGACGTCGAGGAGGCGACGGTGCCGAACGCGGACGAGTTGGAAGACCGGTACGTCGAGGGGCCGAAGGGTAAAAGAGGCGCTCCGAACGTCGAAATCCGGGCGCGCGCGGAGGATCTGACGCCGGACACGGCGACCTACCTCGCGTTCGCCGTCGCGAGCGCCGTCGTCGCGGTCGGCGGCCTCCTCCTGGACTCCGCGATCGTCATCGTCGGCGCCATGGTGATCGCGCCGTTCGCCGGATCGACGCTCTCCGCGAGCGTCGGCGCCGTCATCAGCGACCACGAGATGGTCGTCGACAGCGCCACCTCGCAGGTGACGGGACTCGTCGTCGCGTACCTCGGCGCGGTCGCGATGAGCGTGTTCCTGCAGCGGAGCGGATTCGTCCCGTCGACGCTGGACGTCGCGACCATCGGGCAGGTGGGCGCGTTCGTCACCCCGAACCTCCTGACGTTCGCCATCGCCGTCTCCGCCGGGTTCGCCGGCGCGCTCGCGATCGCGACCGACCTCCCCGTCTCCATCGCCGGCGTCGCCGTCGCGGCGGCCATCGTCCCCGCGGCGGCGGTGGCCGGCATCGGCACGGCCTGGGGCCAGCCGCTCGTCGTCGCGGGCGGAACCGTCCTGCTCTTGATGAACATCGTCTTCATCAACCTCACCGCGTACCTCACGCTCGTCGCGCTCGGCTACCGTTCGTCGGTCATTCCCGCCGTCCGCGAGAGCGCCGACGTCTCGCTGCGGTCGGGCGCGTACGCCGTGATCGTCCTGTTGTTCGTCGTCGTCGTCGCGGTGACCGCCCTCGGCACGTACCAGCACCTCGTCTTCGAGCAGGAGGCGAACGACGGGGTCCAAACGGTCCTCGACGGCGAGGAGTACAGCGAGCTGGAGCTCGCCGGCGTCGCGACCGAGTACAACGACGCGGGCGCGTTCAGCGACGAGGTCTCGGTGACGGTAACTGTGGGGCGCTCCGGCGACAGCGAACACGAGCGGCTCGCGACCGATCTCCAGGCCGAGATCGACAACCGGACGGCTCGATCGGTCCGCGTCGACGTTCGGTTCGTCGACTACCAGCGCGCGCCGGCCACCGGCGACGGCGAGCGGGGCGTGCGGTGGCCGTTCGATGAGTGGAGACCGTCGCTCGACGAATGGATTCCGACCTCGGCGAGGACCTCAGTCGCGTAAGCGTCGCCACAAGCTCCGACACTTGCGGCGGAGCTTTGTCAGGAGCGACCCGATCCGACGCGATCCGGTGAGGAGCCGTAACGCGCGCACCGAGCGACCGACGCGGAGGAGTCGGAACGGACGGAACCACGGGACCGCGGTGAGGACGAGAACCCAGTTCGAACGGACGAATTCCCTCGGGCCGCTGTCCGACCACCGATAGAGGAGCACGAGGTCGAGGAGGAAGACGACGAGGAGCCACTGCAGCGCGCCGCGGACCGCCTTCTCGGTCCCCGCGGAGGCGACGAGCAGATCGACGCCGATCGCGAGGTCGGCGAGGAACAGCGCGATCCAAGCGATCGCCGCGAGCTCGACGAGCGGCGGCCACCAGCGTTGGGCGTCCATCTATCGGAGACCCGGACGCCGCGATTCGAACCGCGTCACCGGGTCGATCGCGGACCTCACGGAGCCGAGGCCCGCGTTCGCGCGCTCTCTGCTCTCGGCGACCACGGTCGGGACCCCCTCAGAGCAGCACCGAGATGATCGCCAGCACGACGAAGACGATGACGAGCCACTTCGCGGCCGCCATCGAGACCCCGGCGACCCCGCGCGCGCCGAAGATCGCCGCCACGATCGCGATGAGGAAAAACACCACCGCCAGTTCGAGGAAGTCGCCCGAAAACTGGAGCGGCGGGGCGCCGATTCCCGACGACGGGGAGAGGTCGAACGACGGTGTGAGCGGAGTAACGGCCATACGGTGGATGGCAGTCCCGATCGGTTAGTTATGGGGTTGCAAAGGCGGTACGACCGGCTTACTCCGAAGAGGGGGCGAGAGCGCGCGACCGAGGTCGAGACCCCGGCGGCGAGCGCCGAGCGGCGTCGGACCGGAGCGACGCGTGAGTCCGCGGCGATCCGTGACGACCCGTTATTGATATCGCGGATGCGGGTTTACGAACGCGACACGGCGGCGTTTTGGATGGGCCGATCGACGGCCGCCGGTGAGTCCGACGGGGTCGCTTCGGCGAACCCACCGCCCAGTGAAATTCGGGAGCCCGCGGTCTCCCTCCGCCGGTCAGAGGGGAGCGTCGACGGCGGCGTCGACCCGCTCGATCCCCGCGAGCGCCTTCGGGGCCATCGCCGCGACCGCCCCGTCGTCGTATCCGCTCCGGTCCTCGCCGGCGAGGAGCTCTCGGAACTCCGAAAGCGCGGACCCGACGTCGAACAGCCGATCGTCGGCCGGTTCCTCCTCGCCGTCCTCCGCGGCCGCGACCGCGCCGTCGGCCGCGCGCCGGGCGCGGCTGAGCCGGTCGAGCGCCGGGTCGTGTTCGCCGTCGGAGTCGTCGCGGGCGGACTCCGAGAGCGACTCCGCGAGCCCGTACAGCTCGGCGACCTCGTCGCGGAGGGTCCGCGCGAGCGCGAGCTTCCCGGTCCGGACCTCCTCGCGGACCGCCTCCCCGTTCGCGTCGAACGAGTCCGCCGTCACCCGGTAGGCCCCGAGGCGACCGTCGCGGTCGACCACCTCGACCGTGTACTTGCCCTCGCGGTGAACCGCGACCGCGAACCGGTCCGTCTCCGCCGGCGCTCCCTCGTAGATCACGCCCGCGTAGTCCTCGACGACTCGGACCCGGTCGATTCCCCCGTCTCTCGCCCGTCGCCGCGGATCCACCCGGCGTCCTCGGTCGCCACCGCGACGAGTTCGCCGTCGCCGCCGGCGCGGACGAGTCCGCCCTCGTGGACGAACCGTTCCGCGATCGGGGCGAACCCGGGGCCGTTGACCACGAGGAGGTGCGGCCCGGGCTCGACGCGGAGGAAGCCGAACGCCCCGCCGCGGGTCGCCGTCGCCGTGGGATCCTCGCTCGCCAGTCGGACGGCGAGCTCCGTCTGGGGCGCGAACAGCGAGACGCCGGCGACGCCGGCGACCGCGTCGCGCGCCGCGTCCGAGACGCCGTCGAGTGCGCCCTCGGTGCCCGCGCGGAGCTGTCGCACCCGTCCGACGACCCGATCCGTGAGCCCCGTCGGTTCGGCGCCGTCGACCCGCCGTCGGTGGGCCGGGTCGGTCACGTCCGAGAGCGGATCCGCGAACCGGTCCTGCTCCCACGGGACCCCGACCGAGGTTATGTGACTCGCGATCGCGTCCTCGGCGAACCCTGGGACCGCGAACTCGAAGCTCAGCTGAGGGCCGACGAAGTCGTCGATCGCCTCCCGAAGCGGCGCGATCGGTTCGAGCGCGTAGGTGGCGTCGGCCGCGGCGTCGCCGTCGCCCTCGCCGGTCGCGAGGCGGCTCTCGGGGTGCGCGAGCACGAGTCCCGGCTCGCGAAGCGGAAGGTCGCCGGGCGGGACTGGGAGCCCTCCCCACGATCCGACCGTCACCCGCTCGTCGATGAGGTCCGTCCGGTCGATCGAGAGCGACGGGTGCTCGTGGAGGGGGACGCCGTCGAGTTCGGGAAGCACGAACGGGAGCCGCGCCCCCTCGTCGCGGGGAAGCCCGTACGCGAATGGCGCGCGGAGCGACGCCGAGACGTCGACCACGTCGTTGGTCACGTCGGAGAGCAGGTCGGCCGTCGGGAGCCGCTCGAAGGTCGGCACGAGGCCGTTGACCTCGCTCGCGCTCGAGTGCGAGCCGACTTCGGAGAGGATCCCGGGACGGGCCCCGTCCGGGATCTCCGGCTCGAGGAACTCGTTGTTCGGGCTCGCGCGGGAGTGAGCGCTCGCCGAGAGCAGCAGCGGCTCGCCGGTCTCGCGCTCGACGAACACCTGCAACAGCTCCCAGTTGTGCCAGTGGAAGTTGACCGCGAACTGGTCGAACGCGGAGTAGAGCCAGTACTGCAGGGCGTCGACTCCCTCGGCGGCCTCGACGACGCTGTAGAACACGGTCGGCGCTGGCGGCGCCCCCGCCTCGCGGAACGCCGCCGCGTAACCGTCGAGCGCGGTGAATCCGTCGACGACCGAGCCCGCAGCGGTCTCGACGACGTACGGACGCGGGTCCGTGGGGTACCACTTCTCGAGGGCCCCGAAGTAGAGGTCCGGCGCGTACCGCCGGACGATCGACGGGGCCGTCTCGCCGTCGTGGTCGACCTCGTCCGGCGCTCCCGTCTCCTCCGGTTCCCCGTCGTCGGGCTCCTGCGGCGGCGCCGGATCGTCGCGTGAGACGTACCACGCGCCGGCGGTGCCCGTGCCCGCGAGCGCGGCGAGTCCACCGTACACCAGCGCGCGGCGCCGGCGGTCGTCGACCGACCGGTCCGGGGCGTCCGCCGTCGCGTCGTCGTCACCCGTCATGCGATCTACCGACCGGACGACACCGGCCACGTTAAACGTTCCCACAGCAATCGCCACCGCGGCCGGCTCAGATCCCCGCCACCGAGGACCGCGGATTCCGAAGCCGTCATCCCGCTCGCTCGTGAACGACGGGCATGGACGAGCAATCGACCGAGGAGTACACGCGACTCGTCGAGGAGAACGGGCTCGCGCTCCTGTTCGCGAATCGGGTGCGGGCTCGGATCGTCGCGACGCTGTTCTACGCCTCCGAACCCCTGTCAGTCGAGCGGATCGCCGCGGGCGCCGGCGTCGATCAGACCGTCGTCCACGAGGGGCTCGACGGGCTCGAACCGTTCGGACTCCTGACGATCGACCGCACCGAGGGCCGCGAGCCGAACCGGTACGCGCTCGACGAGTCGGACGAGCTCGTCGAGTCGCTCCGGACGGTCGCGGAGCTCGCGACCGAGCGGTATCATCAGGAGGAGATCGACATCCCGAGCGACGCCGACGAGTAGGCCGGCGGCCGCTGGCCCACGGCCCCGGTCACTCGATACGCACTGTCGTCTCGTCGTACACGCCCTTTCCGGCCGGGTCGTCCACGGCGAGCCCGGCTCCGATGGTGTGTTCGCCGCGTTCGGCCGGCTCCCAGTCCCTCTTCGAGACCCGGAAGCTCTGCTCCCACCGCCGGGTGAACCGACGGCGTTCGCCGCGGTCGAGCGTGAACCGAGTCTCCGACTCCGGGAGCGGTTCGGGAACGTGCGAGGCGTCGCGGTGGCCGTCGACGTGCCACGTCCACGGGACCGGCGACGTAGTCCGCACCGTCACCGGGACCGGCAGCGGGTTCCGGAGTTCGATCGCGACCGGAACCGGTTCGCCCCGCTCGTACGCCGCCGCCGGCGTGTCGACGCTGACGGAGACCGCCCAGCGGTGGAGCCGCGCCGGGAGCAGCCACCGGGTCAGCGTCGCCGCCGGAAGCGTTCTGGCGGCCTGAGGGCGGTGGCGCTCGGCGGACTCGTTCGGTCGGAACGGGTCGTCGTCGGAACGGTCGACCCCGTCACGCCCGCGTGATCGACGCATGAGTGAGGGTACCCGTCGGGAGGAATAAGCGTGTCGTCGGGGCGGGCGAGGTCGACGCCGAGCCGAACGGGCTCAGTCGTCGCCGCTCGCCGCCGCCCCGTCCCCGGTCACTGCCCCGTCGTCGGTCCTCGTCCCGTCGGTCGGTCCGCTCTCGTAGGCCGGGTCGAAGAGGTGGCACGCGACCCGTCCGGCGTCGGTCCGGCGGAGCGCCGGCTCGTCCGTCGTGCAGGGGGTCTCGAACGTCTCTCTCAGGACGCTCTCCGCGGCGGCGAACTCCTCGTCCGCGACCGACCGGAGCGCCTCCTCGACCACCCGCTCCGCCTCCGGGTCAGTCAGCGACGACGGCAGGTCGAGCTCGTCGCGGAGCGCCTCGGTGAGCGCATCGTCGTCGTCGCCGAACGTCTCGACAGCGATGTCCTCCTCGCGGGCGCGGTGGCGGAAGGACATGACGGCGCGCCACTCCTCCTGTTCGAACTCGTAGTCCGACGGCGGAATGACGCGCGGACACCGCGTGTGGAACTTGCACCCGGAGGGCGGGTCGATCGGCGAGGGGACCGACCCCTCCAGGAGTATCCTGTCGCCCTCCCACAACGGGTCCGGCTCCGGAATCGCCGACAGCAACGCCTCGGTGTAGGGGTGTTGCGGCGGCACGAACAGCTCCTCGGGGGTGCCGATCTCGGCGATCTTCCCGAGGTACATCACGGCGATCTCGTCGGCGATGTGCTCGACGACCGAGAGGTCGTGCGCGATGAACAGGTAGGCGATCCCCAGCTCGTCTTGGAGGTCCTCCAGCAGGTTGAGGATCTGCGCCTGCACGGACACGTCGAGCGCCGAGACGGGCTCGTCGCAGACGATGAAGTCCGGGTCCACGGCGAGCGCGCGGGCGATCCCGATCCGCTGGAGCTGCCCGCCCGAGAACTCGTGCGGGTAGCGGTTGGCGTGGCTCGCGTTGAGCCCCACCCGTTCGAGCAGATCCTTGATGCGGGCGTCGCGGGTGACGTCGCCCTCGATCCCGTGGATGTCGAGCGCCTCGCCGATGATGTCGTTCACCGTCAGGCGCGGGTTGAGGCTCGACTGTGGGTTCTGGAAGATGATCTGCATCTCCTTCCGGAGGTCGCGGAGCTCGCTGTCGGAGAGGGTCGTGATATCCTGCCCTTTGAAGTACACCGATCCGGCGGTCGGCTCCCGGAGCTGGAGGATCGACCGACCGATGGTGCTCTTTCCACAGCCGCTCTCGCCGACCAGCCCCAGCGTCTCGCCCTCGTTGATCTCGAAGGAGACGCCGTCGACCGCCTTCACCTTCTTCTGGCGGCCGAGGAGTCGGTCGATGAAGTCGCTCTCGGACTCGTAGTACTTCTCGAGCCCCTCGACGCGGAGGAGCGGCTCGGAGCCGCTCATCGGTCGGTCACCTCCGCGGAGCTCGACGCGCCGTCCGGCCCGGGGAAGTCGTCCTCGCCGCGGACGGTCACCTCGTACTCCAGCTCCCCCGTGAGCTCGCCGGTGTGCGCGAGGCACGCGGCGGTCTGCGCGTCGCTGTTGATCGGGTCCGCGGGATCGCCGGTCTCGACGTCGACGAGCTGCGGATCCACGCGCGTGCACGACTCCTCGGCGTACGGACACCGGGGATGGAAGTTACACCCCGGCGGCATCTCTATCAGGTCCGGCATCCGCCCGGGGATCGTCTGTAGCCGATCGCGGTCGTCGCCGATCCGCGGGATCGAGCTCATCAGTCCGACGGTGTAGGGGTGTTGCGGGTTGTAGTACACGTCCTCGACAGGCGCCATCTCCACCGGGTGGCCCGCGTACATCACCATCACGCGGTCGCAGAACTCGGCGACGACGCCGAGGTCGTGGGTGATGAGCTGGATCGCGGTGTCGAACTCGGTCGCGACCTCCTCTAACAGCTCGAGGATCTGCGCCTCGATGGTGACGTCGAGCGCCGTGGTCGGCTCGTCGGCGATGATGAGGTCGGGGTCACACGACAGCGCGATCGCGATCACGACGCGCTGTTGCATCCCGCCGGAGAACTCGTGTGGGTAGTCGCTGTACCGCTCGGCCGCCGACGGGATCCCGACCGACTCCAGCGTCTCGATCGCGCGCTCGCGGGCCGCCGCCTCGTCGAGGTCGAGATGGTACCGGATCGCCTCCGATATCTGCTCGCCGACCGTGTACGAGGGGTTCAGCGCGGTCTCGGCGTCTTGGAAGATCATCGCGATCTCGTTGCCGCGGAGCGAGCGCATCTCCTCTTCGTTCATCTCGAGGAGGTTCTGCCCCTTGAAACGGATCTCCCCGCTCTCGATGACGCCCGGCTCGTCGATGAGGCGCATCAGCGCGAGGCTCGTGACGCTCTTGCCGGCCCCGCTCTCGCCGACGACGCCGAACCGCTCGCCGGCCTCGATCCGGTACGAGAGGTCGTTCGTCGCCTTGACGACGCCGTCGTCGGTGTAAAAGCGCACGTTGAGGTCCTCGACTTCGAGCATCGCCATCAGCGGAGCCCCCCGGTGTCGGAGTCCGTCTGATCGCCCTGCGGGTCGAACGCGTCGCGGACGCCGTCGCCGACGAGGTTGATCGCCATCACGAAGACGAAGATGGCGAGGCCCGGGAACAGCCCGGCCCACCAGCGACCGCGAGCGATCGCGTCCTGCTCGACGTTGAGCATGACGCCCCACTCCGCGCTCGCCGGCGACAGGCCGAGCCCGATGAACCCGAGCGCCGCGGCGACGAGCACCGTGGTGCCGATGCTGAGCGTCGCCTGCACGATCACCGGCGCCATCGCGTTCGGCAGGATGTGGCGGACGATGATCGACCGGTCGCGGGAGCCGAGCGCCTTCGCGGCGGTGACGTACTCGTTTTCTTTGACGCTTAAGATCTCGCCGCGGATGATGCGGGCGTACGGGAGCCAGCCGACGACGACCAAGGCGAGGATCATCTCCCAGTAGCCGCGCCCCAGCACCGCGATGACCGCGATCGCGAGCACGATGAACGGGAACGCGTACAGCATGTCGACGATCCGCATGATGAGCTCGTCGACCTTGCCGCCGTAGTAGCCCGCGACCGAGCCGAGCGGGATCCCGACGAGCAGCGCCATGGCGACCGCGATAAAGCCGATAGAGAGGCTCCAGCGGCCGCCGTACATCACCCGCGAGAGGATGTCGCGGCCGGCCCAGTCGGCGCCGAACAGGTAGAGGCCCGTGGGGGGCCACGTGAGGACGTTTTCGAGCGTCGGCTCCCGGTAGCCGGTGATAACGTCCTGATTCGCGGGGTCGGCCGGCGCGAGCGAGAACGGCTGTACCGTCTGGCCGGCCAGCACCGGGAAGCTACTCGGGAGCTGGATGGGTCGGGAGAACACCGCGAGCAGGATCATGAAGCCGATGGTGGCCGCGCCGAACAGCGCGAGGCGGTTGCGTCTGAACCGCTTCCACGCGTACTCGAGGCGACCGCGTCCCTCCTCCGACTGGAGGTCCGGCTCCCACGAGGAGAGCGGGTCCCGGGACTCGACGCGGTCGACGTCGAAGCCGGTGACCCGTATTCGTCCGCGTTCCGTCGTCCGCTGTGAGGTTTCGCTTGACATTATTTAGTATCGGATTCGGGGGTCGAGGTACGCGTAGAGCACGTCCGCGACGAAGTTCGCGAGTATCACGGCGACGCCGATCAGGAGGACGATCGCCTGGATCACCGGGAAGTCGCGGTTCCCCACTCGATTGACGAGGAGGCGGCCGATGCCCGGATACGAGAAGACGATCTCGACGACGACGGAGCCGCTGATGATGAACGCGACCTGGATGGCGGCCACGGTGACGACCGAGATCAGCGAGTTCCGGAGGACGTGTTTCTGCACGACCGTCCGCTCCGGGAGGCCCTTCGCGCGCGCCGTCCGGACGTAGTCCTTGTCGAGCTCTTCCACCATCGAGGACCGCATCAGTCGCATCAACAGGGCGGTGGAGCCGGTGCCGATGGTGATCGCGGGCAACAGCGTGTACACCAGCATGTCGTAGCTGAGTATCCCCTGCGAGGTCGGCGGGAGGATCGGGAACAGGTCGAGCCAGCTCGCGAAGATCAGGAGCAGCAGCAGGCCGAGCAGGAAGTTCGGGATCGCGATCCCGAGCAGCGCGAAGACGCGGCTGGCCTGATCGATCTTGGTGTTGCGGTAGTACGCCGCGATCACGCCGGTGGGAATCGCCGTGACGAGGGTGACGCCGAACGCCATGATCCCCATCACGAGCGTGTACGGGAGCCGAGTCATGATCTCGTCGATGACCGGGTCGCGGGTGATGATCGACCGGCCGAAGTCGCCGGTCGCAGCGCTGGTGACCCAGTCGATATACTGGATGTACACCGGCTGATCGAGACCGTATTCGGCTCGTATCTCCATCTCCGTCTGCGGATCGAGGTCCGTGAACAGCGTGATGAAGTCGATCGGATCACCGGGGATGGCGTGGACCATCCCGAAGGTGAGCAGGGAGATCCCTAACAGTAGCGGGATGGTTATCAGGCCGCGTTTGAGTACGAATCGTTGAAGGCTCATCGAGGTGAAATGAGAGGGCTATCGGGTGTTCGGGACCGTTACTCCGCCGGGTAGACGATCTCGTCGAGGTGGGGCTTGTACAGCGTGTTGTACCGGTTGCTCGCGTTCGGGTGCGGGCTCCACTGGTCGAGCGACTCGATGTTCTCCGGGTTGAGAACGTCGATCACGTCGCCGGTCCACATGTTCGCCATCGGCACGTCCTGCGCGACGAGCTCCTGCAGGTCCTGGTAGATCGGGAGCCGCTCCTCGGCGCCGAGGGTCGTCTGCCCCTCGGTGATGAGCTGGTCCATCTCCTCGTTCTCGTAGAGGTTCCAATTGAACCCGTCGGGGACGTGCTGACTGGAGTGGAGCAGCTGGTTCACGTGGCCGTCGGGGTCGGAGCCGCCGGTCCAACCGATTCCGACGACGTCCGTGCTGGCCGCGGCGCCCTCGGGGTCGAGCAGGAACGGGACGAGGTCGTCGAACGCGCGGACGTCGAGCTCCGCGTTGAAGTACTCGGTCTCGTCCATCGTCTGCTGGATGATCTCCATCCACCGCTCGCGGGTCCGGTTGACGTTGGTGATGAAGGAGACGTCGAACGGCGCCTCGATGTCCTCCTCCTCGAACGCCTCGCCGATGAGTCTGAGCCCCTCCTCCTCGTCCTGGCCGACGTACTCGTCGAGGAGGTTCTGCTCGTGTTCGGGGTCCCAGAACGCGCCGAGACCGGGGCTGATCGGGGCCGCGAGCTCGGTCGCGTAGCCGCCGAAGACGGCCTCGATGACGTCCGACTTCGGGAGGAGACGGGTCATCCCGCGCCGGAGCTTCTCGTTCGTGAACGGGCTCTGGTTGACCGGGTACGAGATGAAGTCGAACCCGACGGCGCTGCCGGTGACGACCTCGCCGGTCTGGTTCTCCCACTGGTCGAGCTCGAACGGGGCCGCGTTGTCGATCATGTCGAGCTCGCCGGCGGCCATCGCCTCCTCCTGAGAGACCTGCTCCGGGATGACCCGGAACGTGACCTGGTCCCACGGCGCCGTGCCGGGGTACTCGTCGCCGTCGTACCAGTAGTCCTCGTAGGGGACGAGGACGGCGCGGTCCTCGGCCGAGAACTCCTCTAGCTCCCACGGGCCGGTCCCGAGGGTCTGCTCGGTGAAGTCGTGCTCGTCCTGCTCCGGGTTCTCGCTGATCGCGTCCGTCTTGCTCGTGAGGATCGGGACCGCGGCGAGGTCGTTCAAGAAGGGCGCGTGCGGGTCGCTCGACGTGATCTCGACCTCGTAGTCGCCGAGGATCTCGACGTTCTCGATGAACGAGACGTCGGCGTCGTTGGTCGTGCCGCTCGTCCGGTTGATGGAGAACGCGACGTCCTCCGCGGTGAACTCGTCGCCGTTGTGGAACGTGACGCCCTCGCGGAGCTGGAACCGGAAGGTAGTGTCGTCGACCTGCTCGTACTCGGAGGCGAGCTCGCCGCGGATCTCGGAGTAGTCGAAGGTCAGTGCGACCAGTCGCTCGTACGCCATCGTTCCGACGACGGAGTTGGAGGTCGCGTCGGTGATGATCGTCGGGTCGAACGTGCCCGGATTCGCGGCGGCCGAGGCGACGAACTCGTTCGTGCCGTCGCCGCCGTCACCGCCGTCGGATCCGTCGCCGCCGTCGCCGCCGTCGCCGCCGACGCAGCCCGCCAGACCGACGACGCTCGCGCCGCCCATCGCGGCGAGAACTCGTCGGCGAGTCGTTGCCGATCGCGTCTGTCCGTTGTCGGAATGAGACATACCCACACGTACGCGTCGTCTGTTAAAAACCATTCTATTCTTTATCGCAAACCACCGTCCGTTCAGTAATCCGCCGGTTCTGTTTCGATAAGCGGTATTGACACGAACGATCATCGAGGGTGTGAGGGACGTGTGACAGCGAAACGGACCCTCGTCCGGGAGGAAAACATAGGGGACGCCCCGCGAGGACGAGGGAGCCAGGTGCGGAATCGCGTGGCCGGGGCCGATTAGACCGAATAGATCCGGTCCGACGTTTATAATGTGGGGCGCCGGATCGAGGGTGTGGAACCAGACTTGGACCGGTTCACTTCTCGCCGATCGACGGTGTACGGTCAGCGCGGCGTCGTCGCCACCAGCCAGCCCCTCGCCAGCCAGGCCGGGATCGAAACGCTTCGCGAGGGCGGGAACGCGTTCGACGCGGCGGTGGCGACGGCGGCCGCGCTCAACGTCGTCGAGCCGACGTCGACGGGGCTCGGCGGCGACGTCTTCGCGCTGTACCGAACGGCCGACGGCGAGGTGGGATCGATGCGCGCCTGCGGCGGCGCGCCCGCCGACGCGACGATCGAGAACGTCCGCGACTCGCTGCGGGAGACCGACGACGTCTCCTCGTACTACCCCGACGACGGCGGCTACGCGGTCGACGACACCGACGAGGCCGGCATGCCGTTCTACGGTCCCCACGCGGTCACGGTTCCGGGCACGGCCCGGGGCTGGGAGGCGACGATCGAGGAGCTCGGGCGGCTCACCCTCGCCGACGCCCTCGAACCGGCCATCCGATACGCCACCGAGGGGTACCCCGTCTCCGAGGTCATCGCGTCCTACTGGGCCGGCGCCGAGGAGCTGTTCACCGACGACCACGCCCGGGAGGCGTTCCTGTTCGACGGCGAGGCGCCCGCGGTCGGCGAGACGGTCACGCTCCCGCGGCTCGGCGAGTCGATGGAGAAGGTCGCGGAGCACGGCGCAGACGTGGTGTACGAGGGGGAGATCGCCGAGGCGATCGCCGGGGAGATCCAGTCGCAGGGCGGGTTCATGACCGTGGACGACCTCGCCGACTTCGAGGTCGAGTGGCCCGACCCGATCTCGACGACGTACAACGGCGCCGAGGTGTACGAGCTCCCGCCGAACAACCAGGGGCTCATCGCGTTGGAGGCGCTCAACATCGCGAGCGAGCTCGGCGCCGGCGAGCACGGCTACGACACCGCCGACCGCGTCCACTACTTCGCCGAGGCGTTGAAGCTGGCCTTTCACGACGGCCACCGTTACATCGCCGACCCCGAGTACGAGGAGATCCCGCCGCTCGGGTCGGCCGACTGGGCGGCGGAGCGGGCGGCCGGCGTCGGGCCCACGGCCGACCACGACGTCTCGTTCGGCGTACCGAACGCCGACGCCGAAGACGCCGACACGGTGTTGCTCACCGTCGCCGACGACGAGGGGAACGTCGTCTCCTACATCAACTCGCGGTTCGCCGGCTTCGGCTCCGGGCTCGTCGCGGGCGAGACGGGGATCGCCCTCCAGAACCGCGGCGCGTCCTTCTCGCTCGACCCCGAGCACCCGAACAGCCTCGAACCCGGTAAGCGCCCGTTCCACACGCTGGTCCCCGCGATCGTTCGCCTCGGCGAGGACGACTGGGCCGCCTTCGGCGTGATGGGCGGGTACATGCAGCCGCAGGGGCACGTGCAGGTGATATCGAACGTCGTCGACTACGACATGCCGCTCCAGCGCGCCCTCGACGAGCCGCGGTGGCGGTACCGCGAGAGCGGCGAGCTGGGCGTCGAGCCGCACTTCGACGACGACGTCACCGCGAAGCTGGTTCGGAAGGACCACGACGTCAGAACGCTCTCGCCGGTCCAGTTCGGCGGCGCGCAGATCGTCCGCAACGAGGACGGGGTCCTCTCGGCCGCCACCGAGCCCCGGAAGGACGGCAACGCGCAGGGGTACTGACTCGGGGCGCATCGGGCGACGAGCCGAGAGGAAGCCCGCGGTCGAGAGGCGGCCCCTTCGACCATCGGGTCGGCCTCGCCGCGTTGACACCGTCTTTCTCGCCGCGTTCACACCGCCTTTCCGTCGCCGCCTCGACTATCGGTGACCGATGGGCCCGCGGTGACCGGTCGAGCGGGGCGGCGTGTTCGGCAGTCGAGCGCGCATGTGGTTATATTCCTCAGACACTACTTATGTGTCTAAACACGGCATACGTCGGTGGATTTTGGGTAGAAAGCGTCTTATAGGTTGATTCATACGCTATAATGAGGAGTGTTATCACGTGAGTGTCTCTGAAACGTACGTTCGATACCGCCGAACCCTCAGCGAGGAACCGCTCGCCATCGGGGTCCTGCTCGTGGCCCTGTGGATGGCGTGGTCGCTCGTTTCCGGGCTCCTGACCGGGGGGATTCAGATCAGCAGCCTCGCGTCCCTGATCTGGGACGGGTTACTTCGGGGCCTGATCATCGGTCTGGCGGGTATCGGACTCTCGATGACGTACAGCATTCTCAACTTCGCGAACTTCGCGCACGGCGACTACCTGACCAGCGGGGCGTTCGCCGGGATGGCGACCAGCTACCTCATCGCCGGGATCGGCGAGAACAGCGTCGGCGCGCTCCTGCTCGTCGGCGCGGGCGGGTCGGTGTTCGGCGGTGCGCTCGGCATCGGGGTCACGACCGCGCCGGTCGCCGTCGTTGTCGGGGCCCTCGTCGCCGGCGTCGCCACGATCGCGCTCGCGCTGCTGATCGACCGGTTCGTCTACCGGCCGATCCGCGACGAGAGCGGTATCGCGCTGCTGATCACCAGCATCGGCGTCGCGTTCGCGCTCCGGTACCTGCTCCAGTTCGTTTTCGGGGCCGGCGTCCGGGGAACGACGGCGGCGGGGTCGGTCCCGCGCGTGAGCGTGCCGGCGATCGACGGGACGTTCCGGGTGACGGCCCACGACGCCGCGCTCGTGGTCGTCGCGGGCGGCCTCATGCTGGGGGTTCACCTGCTGCTCCAGCGGACGAAGCTCGGGAAGGCGATGCGCGCGATGTCCGACAACGAGGACCTCGCGCGGATCACCGGGATCCCGACCGAACAGGTCATCCGCACGACGTGGATCGTCGGCGCCGGGCTCACGGGCGTCGCGGGGTACATGTTCATCCTCTGGAAGGGGACGCTCGGCTTCAACGACGGATGGCTGCTGCTGCTGCTCGTGTTCGCCGCGGTCATCCTCGGCGGGATCGGATCGATCTACGGCGCGATCGGCGGCGGGATCATCATCGGACTGACCGCTTCCGTCTCCGTGATCTGGATACCATCGGCGTTCGGCCGTGCGGCCGCGTTCCTGGTGATGATCGTGATCCTACTGTTCAAGCCTGAAGGCATCTTCAGCGGGAGGACGACGGCATGAGTGTCAACGACCTCCGCGGGCGGTTCGAGGGGCTCTTCGAGCGGGACGTGACGCTCGTCCTCGCCGTCCTCGGCGCCCTCTACCTGGCGTACATCGTCGCCGGAGTCGCGTTCGGATACGGGCTCCGGGGACAGCTGAATTCGATCGCGAACCTCACGTTCTACATCGGCGTGTTCGGCATGCTCGCGCTGGCGTTGAACCTCCACTGGGGGTACACCGGACTGTTCAACATCGGTATCGTCGGCTTCATGGGAATCGGTATCTACACGACTGCGCTGGTCTCGAAGCCGCCGGTGGCGGGGGGCGCCGCGCAGGTCGGCGGGTTCGGACTCCCGCTGTTCGTCGGCGTCACCGCCGGCGTGGTGATGGCGGGCCTGTTCGGGCTTCTCGTGGCGCTGCCCGCGCTCCGACTCCGAGCCGACTACCTCGCGATCGTCACGGTGGCGTTCTCGGAGATCATCCGGTTCACGATGATGTCGCGGACGTTCCAGACGTTCACGGTACCGGACACCATCGATCTCTGGCTGTTCACCTTCGACCCGACGGCCGACACGGTCGGCCTCGGCGGCGGAGGCGGACTCATCTTGAACTACACGAACCCGCTCGAGGCACTGCTTCGGGGCCTGTTCCTCTGGGAGCCGTACCTCGGCTTCGTCTCGTTCGTTCAGGCGAACTTCATTTCGAACAACCCCAAGCCGGTGCTCGACGGACTCCTCTACGGGATCCTGCTTCTCATCGGCGTCGGGCTGTTTTACCTACTGCTCTCCCGCACCGGGAAGTCGCCGTTCGGACGCGTTTTGAAGGCGATCCGCGAGGACGAGGACGTCGCGAACGCGCTGGGGAAAGACACCGACCGGTTCAAGCTCACGGCGTTCGTACTCGGGACCGCGCTGATGGGGCTCGGCGGGATCCTCTGGTACTCTGCCCGCGGGAGTGTCACGCCGCCGTCGTTCCGGCCGAACATCACCTTCTTTATCTGGATCGCACTGATCATCGGCGGCGCGGGATCGAACACCGGGAGCTTCCTCGGCGGCGCGATCTTCGCCGGCGTGTTGTACCAAGGCCCCCGGTACGTCAAGAATCTCGTGGAGACGGCATTCGAACTGGGCAACGCCCCGCGGAACTTCGGCGAGGCGATGGCGGGGTTCGCCTCGCTCGACCCGATGCCGTTCGTCCTGTACACGCTCGACAGCGTCAGCCAGCTGCGGCTGGTGATCATGGGCGTGGTGCTGATCTGGCTGATGCACAACCGGCCGGAGGGGCTGCTCGGCCACCGCAAGGAGACCGCGTCGAGCGTCGACCTCGCCCGGCCGGGAAGCGGCACCCCGAGCGAGAAGCCGGCGGCCGCCGACGGGGGTGAGGAGCGATGAGCGAGACCGACGAATCCGCCGCGAGCGAGTCGAATTCGGTCGAAGAAGCGGGGGCAATGGACAGAGCGGAGTCGTCCGAGGCGGGCGACCCCGCCGGCGACGGGTCGTCGCCGGACGCCGATCTGACCGAGGTGATGGGCAGCGAGGCCGACGTCCCGAGCGGGGACGACGGCGGCCGGTACGCGCCCCTCGAAGTCGAAGGGCTCCGGAAGGAATTCGGCGGGATCACCGCCGTCGACGACGTCAGCTTCGACGTGGAGGAGGGGACGCTCACCGGACTCATCGGACCGAACGGCGCCGGAAAGTCGACGACGTTCAACCTCATCACGGGGATGCTCGACCCCACCGAGGGAACGGTCCTGTTCAACGGCGAGGACATCACGGGCCTGCAGCCGCACGAGATCGCGAACCGCGGGCTCGCGCGGACGTTCCAGATCGCCCGTGAGCTGGAGGAGATGACGGTCCTCGAGAACATGATGCTCGCGCCGAAGGGACAGGTCGGCGAGTCGCTGTGGCGGTCGGTCATGCCGGTCACTCGCGGCTCGGTACGCGAGCAGGAGACCGAGCAGCTCGAACGCGTCTGGGAGGTGCTCGACTTCTTCGAGATCGACCACCTCGCACAGGAGTACGCCGGCAACCTCTCCGGCGGCCAGCGGAAGCTGCTGGAGATGGCGCGGGCGCTCCTGACCGACCCCGACGTGCTGCTCCTCGACGAGCCGTTCGCGGGCGTCAACCCGACGCTCGAGAAGCGGCTGCTCGAGCACATCCACGAGCTGCGCGATCGCGGGTACACCTTCCTCATCGTGGAACACGACATGGACCTCATCATGAACAACTGCGAGCGGGTCATCGTCATGCACCAGGGGCGGATCCTGAAAGACGGGACGCCGACGGAGATCAAAGAGAGCGAGGAGGTCATCGAGGCGTACCTCGGGGGAGAGGTATGAGCTTGCTCGAGGTCCGCGAGTTGGACGCCGGCTACGGCGACCTCCAGATCCTCACCGACGTCGACCTCGACGTCGACGGCGAGGAGTACGTCACCATCGTCGGCCCGAACGGGGCCGGCAAGTCGACCGTGATGAAGTCGGTGTTCGGACTGACGACGCATATGGGCGGCACGGTGACGTTCGACGACGAGGACATCAGCGGGACGAAGCCCGAGGACGTGATCCACAAGGGGTTGGGGTACGTTCCCCAGAGCGAGAACGTCTTCGCGGAGCTCGACGTCGAGGAGAACTTAGAGATGGGCGCGTACATCCTCGACGAGGTCCCCCAAAAAGAGCTCAGGATGGTGTACGACCGGTTCCCGATCCTCGAAGAGCGGAAACACCAGCGGGCCGGAACGCTGAGCGGCGGTCAGCGACAGATGCTCGCGATGGGGCGGGCGCTGATGCTCGACCCCGAGCTCCTGCTGCTCGACGAGCCGAGCGCGGGGCTCGCGCCCGACCTCGTCGACGAGATGTTCGACAAGATCGACGAGATCAACGAGACGGGCACGGCGGTCCTGATGGTCGAGCAGAACGCCAAGGAGGCGCTCCGACGCTGCGACCGCGGCTACGTGCTCGCGAACGGGCAGAACCGGTTCGAGGACGAGGGGACCGCGCTGCTGAACGACGAGGAGGTCCGCCGGGAGTTCCTCGGCGGGTAGTCGGTCCCGTCGCGTCCCGACCGTCGGTCCGCGGACTGTTTTTTCTGAGACGGATCGGAAGGCGCGGAAGCGTCGCGTCGCTCGCGAGAGCGTTGCGCGTGCGAACCGCGCCGCTTCTCGGTCGGGTCGTCTGAAAAAACGAGAGCGCTCGGCCGGCCACTCGGTGACGCGTCGGTTCCGATCGCGGTCAGTTCCCGCTGGTGAGCGCCTGTTCGACGACGTTGGAGTACGACGACGATCCGATGTTGAAGCTGATCTGGTCGTACACCTCGCCGTCGAAGGTGTCCTCGAACACGCTGCTGAACCGGTTGGAGAGCTGCTGGCCGTAGTCGTTGTTGACGTACAGCGTCGCGGCGGTCGAGGCGCCGATCCGCTCGGAGGCGACCTGCGCCATGACCCGGCCCTGGAGCTGGTCGCTCGGAGCGGTCCGGAAGATGTAGTCGTCGTCCTCGAGGTTCGTCACCGACAGCGCGGTACTGGACGGCGAGCAGCCGACGACCTCGTTCGGGATGAGCGTCTCCGTACAGACCGGGACGTTCACGCCGGAAGAGGCGGTTCCGCACACGGCGGGAACCCCCGAACTGATCAGTGACTCGGCTCCGGTGATCCCCTGGTCAGGGGAGGTGTTCGTGTCCTCGAACTGGGCGTTCACGGTGAGGTCGAGATCGGACTCGTTCACCTGCTGGGCCGGGATCTCGGCCGCGCGGATCATCGGCTGACCCGTCGACGCCAGGTCGCCGGTCTCGGGCAGCAGGATTCCGACGCTCACTTCGCGACCGAACCCGCCCGGCGACGAGTCGGCGGAGGGACCCGCCCCGTCGGGGTTCTCGCCCTCGAAGTTCTGCGTCTCCTGGACGTCGACGGAGTCAGCGCCCTGTCCGGCGAACTCCCAGATCTGGTAGGCCGCCGACGCCGGGTCGCCGTTCTGATCGAAGTTGACCGCGCTCGACGCGCCCTGGTAGTTGATGTTCTCGCCGTTCGCGGCCGCCTCGACGGCGGCGATGAACTCCCCGGGCCCGTACGCGGTGCCGTCGGGGTTGGCGATGCGACGGAGCTGGTCGCGGATCGCGGTCCCGTTGTTCTCCCCCGCCGCGACGTTCGCCAGGATCAGCGCCGCCGCGGAGTCGTACGACTGCGAGGTGAACACGCCGGGCGTCTCGTCGTACGTGTCCTGATACAGGCTCGCGAACGCCTCCTGGTTCGGCCCGCCGGCCGCCGGCGCGGTCCCGGTGACGTTGTTCATGTCGTTGCCGACCTGCCCGGGTAACGATGGGTCCTGAAGCCCGTCGGGGATGAGGATGTCCTCCGCCCCGTCGGACGCGGCGTAATAGTCGCGGAACAGCTGAATTCCGCTCTCCGGGTACCCGATGACGACGAGCAGATCCGGACTGCCGCTGCCACCGTCGCCCCCGTCTCCGCCATCGCTGCCATCGCTGCCATCGTCGCCGTCCATCCCGTCGCCGCCGTCTCCGCCGTCGCCGCCGTCTCCGCCGTCGCTCCCGTCGCCGCCGTCTCCGCCCGCACAGCCGGCGAGTCCGACCGCGCCAGCGACACCGACAGTCTTCAACACGTCACGCCGTCGTTTGTGGTATGACATACCCACTCATATAGACCCCTCTCTGATAAGTATATCCCTGTCAACTCCTACACAAGTCCTGTCAATAACTCTCATATAAGGTATATAACTTCCACCGGCGCTCGGGGCGCGTTTCGCGTCGATCGTGCCGAATTTTAGACAGTATCGCTATCGGGGACCTCTGGCCTCGCAGGCCGGCCGGTTCAGAGGGAGACGGGCGCGGCTCGCTCGGGGGTCGTTCCGGAGCGAAGAACCGGTCGTTCGGGTGCGTCCGTCGGTCGGGTCGTCTCGATCAGTCGCCACCGGCGGCGCGCGCGTGCCGCCGGGCGTCCTCGGGCGAGCGGCCCTCGCGGAGCAGCGCCTCGACGAACAGCTCGCCGGCCTTGTACGACGAGCGGACCATCGGCCCCGAGGCGCAGTAGAGGAAGTCGAACTCCTCCTCGGCGACCGCGCGCCACGTCTCGAAGGCGTCCGGGTGGACGTAGTCGAACACGTCGAGGTGCGAGCGCGACGGCCGGAGGTACTGCCCGAAGGTGACGACGTCGACGCCGACCTCGCTGAGGTCGCCGAGCGTCCGGTACACCTCGTGGGCGTACTCGCCGACCCCGAGCATGAGGCTCGTCTTCGTGTGCACGTCGGACGTTCGGTCCACGCGGTCGAGCACCGCGAGCGACTGCTCGTAGTCGGCGCGGCGGTCGCGAACGGGCCACTGGAGGCGCTCGACCGTCTCGACGTTGTGCGCGATCACGTCCGGCCCCGCGTCGACGATCCGGTCGATCGCCGCCGGGTCGCCCTGGAAGTCGGGGATCAGCGTCTCGACGAGTATCTCCGGATCCCGTCGCTTGATCTGGCGGATCGTCTCGGCGAAGTGCGCCGAGCCGCCGTCCGCTAAGTCGTCGCGGTCGACGGAGGTCAAGACGACGTAGTCGAGCCCGATCTCGGTGACGGCCTCGGCGACGTTCTCCGGCTCCTCGGGGTCTAGCGGCTCCATCCCGCCCGTCGCGACGTCACAGAAGTTACAGCCCCGCGAGCAGCGGTCGCCCATGAGCATGAACGTCGCGGTGCCGGGGCCGTCGCGGCCGGACCAGCACTCGCCCATGTTCGGGCAGTTGGCCTCCTCGCAGACGGTGTGGAGGTCGCGCTCGCGGAGGCGCTCCTTGATCTCCGTGAACCGGGACCCGGACGGTGGCCGCGACTTCAGCCAGTCCGGCTTTCGACGGCCGCGTTGCATACCCGAACCACGGCGGCCGAGTGCAAAAACGTGAGGATCACACCGACGAGTTCACCACCGCTCACCCGGGGACAAAACGTATCGTATCCGACACCAATAGCGTTTTATTAGAGGCCCCAGATACGGAACTATCCGATGTTCGACGTCGACAATGAGGCGATCACCGACGGGCCGGTGGGGCGGGTGCTCCTGCTGCTCGCGGCCCCGCTCGTCGCGCAGAACCTCGTTTACGTCGCCAACGCCCTCGTCGACACGTTCTGGCTCGGCCGCGTGAGCGAGGACGCGGTCGCGGCTGTCGGGCTCAGCCTCCCGATCCAGTCGCTCCTCGGCGCGGTCGTCGTCGTCGCCGCGGTCGGCACGCAGCTCCTCGTCGCACAGCGGGCCGGCGGCGGTGACGACGCGGGGGCCCGTCGCGTCGCGGTCAACGGCGGCCTCGTCGCCCTCGCGGTCACGGCGGCCGTCGCGGTCCCCGTCGCCCTCTACGCCGAGGAGCTGGTGCGGTTCCTCGGGGCCGACCCAGCGCTCGCCGGCACCACGGCCGCCTACCTCGCGATAATCGCCGCGGTCCTCCCGGTCGGCGCGGTGGGCGACACCGTCGAGAACTGCTTCACCGCCTACGGCGACACGCGGGCCGTCCTCCACGTGAGCGTCGCGAGCGTCCTCGTCAACCTCGTCGCGGCGCCGACGCTGATATTCGGGCTCGGCCCGCTCCCCGCGCTCGGCGTCGAGGGCGCGGCGCTCGGAACGGTGCTCGCGGGCGTCGCCGGGCTGGTTCACGTCCTCGCGTACGCGGCCGGGATCGGTCGCGACACGTTCCGGCTCACCCGAGACGCCCTCGCCGTCGACGCCGGCGACCTCCGCGAGATCGTTTCCGTCGGGCTCCCGCTGGGCGGCCAGCGCGGCGCGACCGAACTGGTGCGCGTGCTGGTCGTGAGCCTCGTCGCGGTCGCCGGCGGCGCGGCCGGGGTCGCGGCGTACACGGTCGGCGCGCGCGTCGCGACCCTCGCGGTCGTCCCCGCGCTCGGGACCCAACAGGCCGCTCAGTCGATGATCGGCCAGAACCTCGGCGCGGACGCCCCGCGCCGCGCCCGACGCACCGCGACGGTCGGAACCGGGATAATCGTCGGCGCGTTCCTCGCGCTCGGCGCCGTCCAGTTCGCGGTCGCCGGCGGGGTCGTCGACCTCCTCGCCCCCGACCTCACGCCGGGAGGACGGTCGCTCGCGGTGCTGTACCTGCGGCTGCTCGCGGTCTCCTACTGGGCGCTCGGCGGGACCTACACGCTGCTCGCCGGATTCAACGGCGCCTCGCGCACCCGGACCTCGCTCGCCGCCGACGTTCTCAAGTACTGGGGGATCCGGTTCCCGATCGCGGTCGCCGCCGTGCCCGCGACGGCGACGTTCGGGGCGTTCGGCGTCGCCGTCGCGCCGGGACTCGGCTGGGGCGTCGAGGCCGTGTTCTGGGCGGTCGCCGTCTCGAACGTCGTCGGGTTCCTCGGGCTGGGCGCGTACTTCGCGTACACGACGCGGCGGGGGATGTTCGCGAACGCCGCGGACCGCGCGAGAGACGACGGCGAGGGCGGGGCCGCGGGGACCGCGGACGACTGACCGGATCGGAACCGACCGGAAACTGACGGGGCGGAGCCTATCGGAGGTCCTCGGCCTCGACGACGGTCGCGAACTCCCCGTCGAGATGCGCGAGCGCGACGCGGTGGGACGTGTCGGCGCCGATCGCCTCTCCGTCGTACCCCTCGCGGGCGTGGGTCGCCGTCGCGTCGGCGACGACGCGCACGTCGTAGCCGCGGTTCTCGGCCTCGCGGGTCGTCGTCGAGACGCAGTGGTCGGTGGTGAGCCCGCAGACGACGAGCGACTCGTGGTCCGTCTCGCGGAGCCACGCGTCGAGCCCCGAGTCGAGGAACGCACCGTTGACCGACTTCTCGAAGGTCGGTTCGCCCTCGGCGGGCGCCGTCTCTGACTTCCACGCGAACCCCGGGGCGTCGGGGCGGAGCGGCGAGTCCGGCTCCGTCGAAGCGTGTCGGACGTGCGCGACCGGGCGGTCGGCCGCGCGCCACCGGTCGAGGAGCGCGCCCGCGACCGCCTCCGCGTCGGGGTTGTTGCGCTCGCCCCACCCCGGCTCGTCGAAGCCGACCTGGAAGTCGATCAGCAGGAGGACCGCGTCGTCGGGGGGCGCGGAGCCGCCCTCCGAGCGGGCCGAGTCGGCGACGTCCGCCTCAGTCATCGTCGAGCCCCGAGGTGACGGCCGCGTCGGACTCGGAGGCGCTCTCCGAGGGCGGCGACTCCGCGAACCGGCGCCAGGCCCCCGGTTCCAGCAGCGCCTCGGGCGCTTTCGGGTGCTCCCGGGTCGGCGTCAGCGGACAGGCGTCGGGGCTCGCCGCGTCGTCCTCGCGGAACAGGTACTGCGTCCACTCGCGGTCGCCCTCGACGCCCCAGTCGCCGAGGTCGGCGTGGGGACAGACGCCGTCGTACTCCTCCATGCGCCCGCGGATCGCCTCCCGCGCCTGTTCGCCGGCCTCCGTGTCGGCGGTGATCCCCTCGAAGACGGCGCGCGGCTGGACGGTGATCTCCAGCCCGACGGGCGAGTAGCGGCTCTTCCGCTCGTCGTAGAAGGGCGCTCGGGAGGTCGGAAACAGCGGCTCGCCGCCGAAACAGAACTCCCAGCGCGGGGTGTCAGGGTCCGTCGGGATCTCCTCCGGCCACGGCTCCGGGTCGTGGACGTGGAGGAACTCGAGGACGTGCCACAGCCGCTCGTGGTAGTGCGCCTCGCCCCGGTCGCCGTCGGGCGGTCGGAAGAAGACGGCGAGGGGAGCGCGGTCGGCGTGGTCCTCGTAGGCGTCGAGGTACTCCAAGAGGACGTCGCGGAACCGGAGGAGCGCGGCGGGGTCGGTCGTCGACTCGCAGGCGGCGTACAGCAGGTCGCCCTCGCGCTCGACTTCGATGCCGAAGTAGCAGGGGAACGGCGAGCCGTCGCGCTCGCCGAGCATCGACTCGCGGAAGGTCCGGTAGTGCTCCCGCAGCCACCCGGGCGCGTCGTCGAGCCGATCGTGGAGCGCCCCTTGGTCCAACAGCACGCCCTCGGTGCCGGGCTCGTTCATACCCGCAGTCGGTGGTAAACGGTCTTTTGACTTTCGGCGACCGGTGTCACCGGCTCTCACTGTCGATCGGGAGGGTATAGGTCACCAGCGCCGTGATGGCGCGCCGGAGTCGTTCGGTGACGGCCTGGTCGGAGATACCCAGCTCGTCGGCGAGCTCCTTCGTCGTACAGCCGCGCGGGATGTCGTAGTACCCCATCTCGATCGCGAGCGTGAGCGCCTCGAGCTGCGGCTCCGTCAGGCCGAGCCACGGCTGTACGTCCGGCTCAGAGGGGTTGTACACGCGCGTCACCGTCATTTCGATGCCGGCCTCCTCGCAGTCCGTCGAGAACGCGCTGAGCGACTCGTGGGTCGGGAACCGGACCTCGAACGTCCACGACGCCGCCGATCCGACGGCGCTCAACATCTGTCCGTCGTTCGATTGCACGGCGCTGACGAGGTGGTCCTGGTTCGCGTCCCAGTCGAGGGTGAACAGCGTCCGCTCCTCGAACGCGTCGACCCGCGTGGCCTCCTCGACCGACGGGTGGCGCTGGACGCTTTCGACGAACGACTCGCGCGTGGAGTTGCGGATCCAGAACAGCGGGACGGAAGCCTCGCCGAGCGGGACGAGCGTCTCGAGCTCGATGGTGGAGTCCCCTTCGACGGAGAGGATCTGGCCGAGCTCGAAATCGCTGGACAGGACGCGGAACTCCACGATTACACTCATCAGTTGGCTCCGGTGATCCGTTTTTTGTTCCCGTATAAAGAAGGAGAGCTTGGTATATCAGGGTTTGGACGATAGCGGGACGTGACGCGGGAGATCCACGCCGCGACGGCGCTGCTTGGTACACCATCGTCGTCGGTTATGGGCGTCGCGCGTCACCGTTCGGTATGGCCACGGTCATAGAGTTCACGAGCCCGGCGGATGAGTTCCCGCTGGGACGGTCTTCGGGAACCTCCCGGGGGCGACGGTCGAGCTGGAGCGGCTCATCCCGAACGGGAGGCTGGTCGTCCCCTACTTCTGGGTCCGCGGCGCGCGCCCGGCCGACATCGAGTCCGCGTTCGAGGCCCATCGCGGCGTCGCCGGCGTCGATCTCGTCGACGACGTCGACGACGAGTACCTGATGCGCGCGGAGTGGGACGACGACTACTACGGCGTATTGAACGCGCTGGCACACGCCAACATCGCCGTGCTCTCCGGCGCGGGGACGCGGGACGGCTGGCGGTTCGAGGTCCGCGGGGAGGACCGCGAGGCGATCGGCGAGTTCCGGACGGACTGCCAGGACCGCGACATCGACATCGGGATCACGGCGGTCCACTCGCTCCTGCCGGTCCAGGGGGACGGGTACGACCTGACGGAGACCCAGCGGGAGGCGCTCGTGTTGGCGTACGAGCGCGGCTACTTCGACTCGCCCCGGACGGCGTCGTTAGAGGAGATCGCGGCGGAGCTCGGCATCTCCCAGCAGTCGCTTTCCTCCCGGATCAAACGCGGCCATCGCCGGCTCATCGAGGGGACCGTCGCCCCGGCGTGACGAGGAGGCGATCCCCCTCCGACGGGGACAGCCACTCGTTATAAATACCTACTGTACTAACAGTAGTACAGTTGAACCGACGCGGCCGGTTCGATCTACGCATGTATGTTAGTGATAGCGGTGCTACCCTCGATTCGGTCATTTTCGGTCCGAGCTCGGTGACGTCCCCGGTGCGACCCGTCCGAGCGGAACTCTCGTCCGTCGAGAGCGACGGAGCGCGGTCCGCATGAGCCCCGACGACGACGCGCCGACGGCTGAGGCGGAGTTCCGCGACGAGCTGCAGACGCTGCTCCGCGAGGCGCACGACGG
>NZ_NHPG01000144.1:0-55036 GCF_002252965.1 Halorubrum sp. Ea1 | reverse complement strand
GTCGCCGGCGCCGGCGACGGCAACTCCGCCCGCCACGGCAACTCCGCCCGCAACGCCGACGTCGCTCGGGGCGGCGTCGTCCGACGCCGTGGGTCCCGGACTGCGGTCGGCGAACGGCACCGTTGAGCTCGTGGTGCGCTTCGGAGACGACGCCGGGACCGGAGCGCGCCGCGCCGCCGACGGCGGCCGGATCGGGACTGACGAGCTCAAGACGAACGCCGCGACCGCGCAGGGAAGCTTCGAACGGTTCGCAGAGCGGAAGCCCGGCGTCACGGTCGAGCGGAGCTTCTGGCTCGCGAACGCGATGCTCGTCACGGCCGACACCGAGAGCGTCGCGGTCGAGCGCCTCCTCGACGTGCGCGGCGTCGAGCGCGTTCACGAGAATTTCCGGATGGAACTCGACTCGGCGGCGACCGCGGACGGCGGAGCCGGAGCCGGCGCCCTCGATTCTCCCGCGGGCCCCACGGCCGGTACCGTCTCTGCCAGTTCGACGGCGACGAACGCGACGTACGGCGTCGAGATGGTACGTGCCCCCGAGGTCTGGGAGACGTTCGGAACCCGTGGCGAGGGCGCGACCGTTGCCGTGATCGACACGGGAATTGACCCGAACCACCCGGACCTGACAGTGAGCGGGTGGGCGGAGTACGACACGGACGGGAATCTCGTGAGTGACAACGTCAGCGACGCGTCAGATGGTAACGGTCACGGTACCCACGTCGCCGGAACGGTCGCCGGTGGTAACGAGAGCGGGACGGCGATCGGCGTGGCGCCGGCGGCGACGCTCCACGGTGTCAAAGTGTTCGACGACGACGGCGGAAACGCGACGTTCACACGGGTCGTTGCCGGCATGGAACACGCGTCAGAGGACCCCGAAGTCGACGTTTTGCAAATGAGTCTGGGTGCAGACGGGTACGCCGCCGACATGATCGAGCCGGTCCGAAACGCGCGGGACGCCGGGAAGGTCGTCGTCGCATCGTCCGGGAATCGCAACTTAGAGCCGTCGAGCTCTCCGGGTAACATATACGACACCCTCGGCGTCGGGGCTGTCGACTCCGACCGCGAGGTCCCTTCCTTTTCGGGCGGCGAAAACGTATCTACCGACAGTGCGTGGGGAAACGATGCTCCGTCTGACTGGCCCGATCAGTACGTCGTCCCGGACGTCTCTGCTCCGGGCGTGTCGGTGAACTCGACAGCAGCGGGCGGTGGATACCGAAATCTCACGGGCACCTCGATGGCTGCACCTCACGTCTCCGGCGTCGCGGCGCTGATGATCTCGGCGACGTCGCGGAACGTCACCGACGAGGAGCTCTCCGACACGCTTCGAGACACCGCGAATCACCCGGACGGCGCGACGGCTCCCGACACGCGATACGGCGCGGGGATCGTCGACGGGTACGCGGCCGTCTCGTCGGTCACGGAGAACCGGTCGACGCTCGCGGTGAGCGAGTTCGACGCGCCGACTGAGGTCGCACCCGGAGAGACACTGGAACCGACGGCGACGGTCGAAAACACCGGCTCGGACCCCGGAGTCGGTACCGTCGAGTATCGGTTCGACGGCGCCGTCGGCGACGAGGCGAACGTCTCGCTCGCTCCGGGCGAGAGCGCGACCGTCTCGTTTACGTACGTCGTCCCGAGCGACACGCCGACGAACGCGACCGACGAGCACGGCGTCTACACGAGAGACTCGAACCGGACCGCGGCGGTCGACGTCCTCGACCCGCCCTCCTACGAGGTGTCGGCCCTCCGCGCGCCCGCGTTCATCGAGCGAAACGGGAGCCTCGACGCGACGGCGACCGTGACGAACGTCGGCGGGCTCGGCGGCGAGAACCGCACCGTCGAACTCCGGCTGACCGACCCCGCGAACGCGAGCGACGTGCGGGTGCTCGACGCCGCGAACGTCTCGATCGGAGCCGGGAACGCCACGGCGGTCGCGCTGAACGGGACCGTCCCGAGCGGTTTCGCGACGGGCGAGACGACGGTCGCGGTGGCGTCGTCCGAGGACGCGGCCGACGCGACCGTCGGCGTCGCCGACGCGGTCGGCACCGTGAACGGCACCGTCACCGACGCGGAGACGGACGCGACGCTCCCCGGGATATCGGTGGTCGTCAACGACGGGAGCGCGGCGATCGGTGAGACGACGACCGACGCGGACGGAACGTACGCAATGAGCGCGCCGGCGACCGGTCTGAACGTCACCGCGGGCAACGCGACGTACGCGCCGGCGAATCGGACGGTGACTCTGAACGAGTCCGGAGACGCGGCGGTCGCGGACTTCGCTTTGACGCTCCGCAACGGCACGCTTTCGGGCGACGTGAACGCGACGGACGGACTCGACCGTCCCGCCACTGCGACCGTGACCGTCACCGACGCGGAGACGGACGCAACCGTCGCCTCGCTCGACGTCGGCGAGGGCGGCACCTACGCCGTCGACCTCCGCCCGAACGCCTACGACGTCGCCGTCGACGCGCCGGACTTCGAGCCGATGACGCGGACGTCTATCCGCGTCAGGCCGAACGCGACGACGGACCCGTCCCTCGCGCTCGATCCGAAGCCAGCGTCGCTGATCGGAACGGTGACGAACGCGAGCGACGGCGGGCCCGTCGCGGGGGCGACGGCAACCGCGGACGGGAGAGCGGCCACGGCCGACTCGAACGGCAGCTATTCGCTCGCGGTGGCGCGCGGCGAGCGGACCGTGACCGTCTCCGCGGACGGCTACGCGGACGTGACGGAGACGGCGACGCTCGCCGCGAACGAGACCCGAGAGGTAAACGCCTCGCTGGCTCCCCGAGGCGTGTTCACCCTCACCGGGTTGTCGGGGCCCGCCGAGATCGAACGGGGATCGAGCGGTGAGTTCGATGTCGCCGTGCTGAACGAGGGGCGCGCCGCCGACGACGCCGCCGTGAGCGTCGCCGTCGACCCGAGCGGGTCGGTGAGCCCGAACTCGGTCTCGATCGCCGGAGTCGCGGTCGACGATACCGGTTCTGGGACGTTCACCGTCTCGACCGCGTCGAGCGCGTCGACGGGGACGTACGAGGTCACCGCCTCGACGGCCGACGACTCTCGAACGGCCTCTTTCGAGGTGGTACACAGCGAGGACGGCGGAAGCGACGGAGGGAGTGACGGCGGCACGTCCGGCGGCGGCGGATCCGGCGGGGGCGGTGGCGGGACCGGGGATTCCACCGGCGGTGACGGGGCCACGGCGCCGGACGACGGAGAGGCGGGAGACTCCCTGAATGAAACGACGGAAGCCACCAACGAAACGAACGACCTGACCGACGAACCGACGGAACCCACCAACGAAACGACGGAACTGACCAACGAGACGGATCCCCCCGCGAACGAGACGGGGTCCCCGACCGAGGAGCGTGAGCCCGTTGACGGCGAGTCGGCGGGCGACGGCGACGGCGGATCAGACGCGAGCGACGGGTCGACCGAGTCCGGCGGTGACGACGAGGCGGGGACCGACGAGCCCGGCGCGCCGGACGACACCTCGGACGACGAGGCACCCGGATTCGGGCCGATCGCCGGGGTGATCGCGCTCCTCGCGGCGACCCTGCTCGGAAGGCTACGCGCCGGGAACGCCTGATACCGACGCCCGGAACACCGTTATCGGCCGGGCATCACGAGACGTCGCGAAAAACCGCCGGAACCGCAGAGCGTCGCCGAACGCCTTATCTGCTCACAGTTCGCCGAGCTTGCGGAGCAGCTGGCCGCGGTACTCCTCGTCGGCGTTGACGCCCTTGATCTCCAAGACGTTGCGCTCCAGCTTGTCGAGCGCCACGTGGAAGGCGTGCTCGGCGCCGTACCCCTCGCCGGAGCCGCCGACCTGGCCCTCGTTGGTCCGGAGGCGGATCTGACACTGGATCAGGGGCGTGCCGCGGAGCTTCTCCTTGTGGGCGTGGAGCCGGACGTGCGCGTGGATGACGTGCATCGCGGCGTACTTGTCGGCGACCTGCTCGATCGACTCGACGATGTGCCCGCGGGTGGTCGTGTCCAGCAGGTCGACGTTCGTGATCTGCACGTCCATCGAGTCCTGCTCGGTGAACGTGAGCGCCCGGAGCACGTCAGTCTTCGTCACCATCCCGGCGACCGTGTCGGCGCCGTCCGGCGTGACGACGAGCCCGGAGACCCTGTTGTCGAACATCCGCTCGACGACCGCCTGGGCGGTCTCGTCGGCGGTCGCGGTGACGACGGGGCTCGACATGATGTCGTAGACGGGGATGTCGAGCATGCGGTCGATGTCGCCGGCGCGGTCGCCGCTGCCCTGTCGCTCCTGGTCGCGGACGACGAACTCGACGATGTCGTTGGTGGTGACGACGCCGACCAGTTGGCCGTCCTCGTCGAGGGCGGGGAGCCGGGAGATCCCGTTCTCGCGGAGGCGGTTGATCGCGCGGCCGACGCTGTCCTTCTCGTTGATCCCGATGACGTCCTCGGTGGCGACCTGCGCGACGGTGATCGCGTCGAGGCTGTCGAGGACGGCCTCGAGGATCTGGTCGACCGTGACGATCCCGTAGAGCTTCTCCCCCTCGTAGACGGGCGCGATCTTCACGTCCCCCTCGACGAGGAGGCGGGCCGTCTCCCGCACGTCCTCGTGGCGGTCGACGGAGGGCGCGGGCTTCATGACGGCCGACACCTTCGTGTCGTCCTCCATGCGCGAGCGCATGAGCTGCTTCTCGCCGACCACGCCGGCGTACTCGCCGTCGTCGGTGACGACGATCCCCTTCGGGTTCTCGCGCTCGAAGATGGACCGGACCTTGGCGAGTCGCGTGTCGACGTCGACCTCGACGTATTCCGGCACCGCGATATCAACGATATTCATGTGCAAGTCGGGGATTCGTCGCGCCGGGTATTGAAAGTGCGGGAGGCGTGTTCGACGGTGAGATCGCTCCCGCCTCGGTGGTGTCAATTCGCATTCATTTCCGTTCGAACGGCGAGGGAAAATATCGGCGGTCCACGGCGACCGGAACCGGTGAAAGCTTTTTGACGGCTACCCTCCGAGGGTGAGCCGTGTACGACGCCGTCGTCCTCGATAAGGACGGGGTGCTCGTCGGACGGACCCCGTTCAACACGCTCCGTGAGGCCGCCTGGGACGCGTTCGTGAGCCTCGGCGTCGAGGATCCCGACCTGGCCCACGTCGACGACGTCGCCGTCGGCGTCGACCCCGCGACGCTCACCGACATCTGCGAGCGCTACGGGATGGAGCCGGCGGAGTTCTGGCGCGTCCGCGACGAGACGGCCTCGAACGCCCAGATCGACGCGGTCCGAGCGGGGCGGAAGACGCCGTACGAGGACGTCGACGCGCTCCGCTACCTCGACGCCCCGCTCGGCGTGGTCTCCTCGAACCAGCAGGCGACCGTCGACGCCGTCCTCGACCACTTCGGTCTCGCCGGGCGGTTCGAGGTCGCGTACGGGCGCGAGCCGTCGATCGCCAGCCTCTCGCGGAAGAAGCCCTCGCCGTACTACCTCGAACGCGCTCTGGAGGACCTGGGCGCCGAGACGGCGCTGTTCGTCGGCGACAACGAGTCGGACGTGCGCGCCGCCGACAACGCCGGCATCGACTCCGCGTTCGTCCGGCGTCCGCACCGCCGCTCCGCGGAGCTCTCCTGCCAGCCGACGTACGAGATCGACGACCTCCACGACCTGGTGAGCATCTGCGGGCGGTCGCCGGTGGACGCGGCCGCGAGCGATCGGTTTTAGCCGCCCGCGGCGCGGTCGAGAGTACCCACCCGTGACGCGGTCGAGGGGGTTCGTTCCTCGGACCGCAACCACCATTCAGACCGCGACCGAGATGCCGCCCGTGTCCTCGCCCTCCACGAGTCCGGACGCCGACGCCCGCCGCTCGGCCGTCCGGCCGATCGCGAAGCGGTACCGCCGCGCCGAGCGCGCCGTCAGCTGGCTCGTCGCCCTGTCGGTCGCCGGGGCGTTCCTCGCCGCGTTCGCGCTCGCCGATCTGCTTCCCGCGCTGGCGGTGGGCGCGGTTCTCCTCGTCGCGGTTCGGGCTCCGTTCCTGCGTCGGCGCGGGACGACGAGGCTCCTGACCGACGCGTCCCCGGAAGCGGTGACCGAGGCGTTCGCGTCGGCGACGCCGCCGGTCCTCGCGTTCCAGTGGGCCGTCGCCGACGAGGTTCGCCCGACCTCGGACGGGGCGGGCGGGGCGTACGAGCACTCGTCGCTCGTCGGGCTCCGGACCTACTCGCTGGAGATAGCGACGGAGACGGAGGCGCACCCGGACGGGAATGCGACCGACGCGGACCCCGCTGACCCCGCGAGCGACGACGGCGTCGCTCCGGTCGCGCGCGTCCGGATCGAGGGGACCCTCGACGGGGCGCCGTGGGGCGCGTACGCGGTCTCGATCCGGGACGCGGCCGACGGGGCCCCGGGCGAGACGGTTGTCGACGTCGAGCTGCTCTCCCGGCGGCGGTTCGGGCTCCGCAGCGTTCCGCAGGCGCTGGTCGCGGACGCGTACTACGCCGACGCGGTCGCGGCGCAGGGGTACGCGGTCGCCGACCGCGACGTGTCGTTCGCGGTGTCTCGGTAGGACCGACCGGACGGCGGAGGCGTCACGCGAGGAGCTCGCTCTTCGGCGCGTCGACGACGGTCCGAGAGACCGCCTCGTCGTCCTCGACGCCCCGGAGGTCGACTCCGCGGAGGCGGAGCGCGACCGCGGCGTCGGCCCGCTCCGCGTCGTCGCGGGGTCGGACCGTCTCGGTCTCGCGCTCGCCGTCGCCGTCCTCGCTCCGGTGGACGATAGCGAGTTCGCCGTCGTCGAAGGCGACGTGTTCGACGTCTCGGTAAGAAACGGTCGTCGTCCGTTCGCGGGCCACCGACGCGGCGACGCCGCCGACCGCGGTGAGCAGACCGAGCAGGCCGATCGCCGTCTGCGCGGTCCCGCCGCCCGCGAGGAGCCACTCGGCCGCCGCGGGAACGATCGCCGCGAGAGCCGCGATCCCGCTCCAACCGCCGTCGCGGAGGGCCGACGGGAGGCGCCCGGAGACGAGTGCGCTTCCGGCCGCAGCGACGCTTCGAGCCACGCCGCGGCGGATCCGGAGCTCGCCGGGAGCGACGCGGACGGACCCGCGGGCCGTGGCGAACGACCACGTGCGCGAGCGGCTCATTGACCGCACCGCCTCGACCGTCGGTCGAGAGGGAGAGCGCCGTCGGTTCGGGAGCTCCGTTCGCGGCGAGAGGTCGGAGGCCCCGCCGCTGGGCGGGGACGCAGTGGGACCGTTCGCATGGAGGGATACCGTTCACTGCGCCGGCGAGGCACTTATAACACGGAGCCGCGCCGGGTCGGCGTCGGTCGCTCCCGACCCGAATCGGCGCCGATCGCTTCCGACCCGAACCGGCGCCGATCGCTCCCGACCCGAACCGGCGCCGGTCGCTCCTGGCCCGAACTGGCTCCGGTCGTCTCTGCCTCGAATCGGTCGTCGAGCGCGGGAAGCCGGACGCTTTTTGACTCGGTCGGCCCTCGCAGCGTCATGGACCTCCCGCCCGTCGGTCTCGGTACGATGGGGATCGACGACCCGGACGCGGTTGCGACGGCGCTCTCGGTCGGCTACCGCCACCTCGACACCGCGCGGATCTACGACAACGAGGCGGCCGTCGGCGAGGGACTCGCCGCGAGCGAGGTCGCCCGAGACGAGGTGACCGTCGCCACGAAGCTGTGGATCGACGATCTCGCCCCCGACGAGGTCGGCCCGGCCGCCCGCGAGAGCGCCGACCGGCTCGGCGTCGAGGCGATCGACCTGCTGTACGTCCACCGACCCCGAGGAGCCTACGATCCCGAGGCGACGCTGCCCGCGCTCGATCGGCTGGTCGACGAGGGGCTCGTGCGGAACGTCGGCGTCTCGAACTTCGAGCCGGCCCAGTTGGACCGCGCTCTCGACGTCCTCGACGCGCCGCTGGCGGCCCACCAGACCGAGCTCCACCCGCTGTTCTACCGGCCGGAACTCCTCTCGCACGCCCGCGAACACGGCTACGACGTGGTCGCCTACTCGCCGCTGACCGGCGGTCGGGTGCGCGAGGTCGACGCCGTCCGTTCGGTCGCGGCGGCGCACGACGCCGCGCCCGAGGCGGTCGCGATCGCGTGGGCGACCGCGAAGGAGCCGGTCGCCGCGATCCCGAAGGCGTCGAGCGAGGCCCACCTGCGCGCGAACCTCGCGGCCGCCGACCTCGACCTCGCTCCCGATGAGGTCGCCGCGATCGACGCGGTCGAGCGCGAGGAAGAGCTGTTCCCGGAGTAGCGTCAGCCCAATCGATCCATCTTTGTGTATAATATGCCCCGAGAGAACACCGAGATCGGCACGATCCCGTGTCACTTTTGTACCGCCTCGCTCTCGATCTGAACATGACCGAGAGCGCGAACGGCGCGGGCGGCGACGCACCCGGCGACGACGACCCGGACGCGACGACGATCATCGACGGGGAGTCCGTCGCGGCCGACGTGCGCGCCGACGTGGCCGCGCACGTCGAGACGCTGGCGGACGCCGGCGTGACGCCCGGGCTCGCCACCGTTCTGATGAGCGACGACCCCGCGAGCGAGACGTACGTCTCGATGAAACAGCGCGACTGCGAGGAGGTGGGCATCGAGAGCGTCCACGTCGAGATCGACGCCGACGCGCCCGCCGACGAGCTGTACGAGACCATCGACGACCTCAACGACCGCGACGACGTCCACGGCATCCTGGTCCAGCTACCCGTCCCGGACCACGTCGACAAGCGGAGCGTCCTCCGGCGGATCGCCCCCGAGAAGGACGTGGACGGCTTCCACCCGGAGAACGTCGGGCGGCTCGTCGCCGGCGACGCCCGGTTTAAACCCTGTACGCCACACGGCGTCCAGAAGCTCCTCGCGGCGTACGACGTGGAGACCGAGGGCGCGGACGCGGTCGTCGTCGGCCGGTCGGACATCGTCGGGAAGCCGATGGCGAACCTCCTGATCCAGAAGAGCCCGGTCGGGAACGCGACCACGACGGTCTGTCACTCGCGGACCGAGGACCTGGAGGGGAAGCTCGCGGCCGCCGACATCGTGATCGCGGCCGCCGGGATGCCCGAGTTCGTCGACGGCTCGATGCTCAAGCCCGGTGCGACCGTGATCGACGTCGGGATAAATCGGGTCGAGGCGGAGACGGAGAAGGGGTACGAGCTCGTCGGCGACGTGGACTACGAGTCGGCGACGGAGGTCGCGGGCGCGATCACGCCGGTCCCCGGCGGCGTCGGGCCGATGACGCGGGCGATGCTCCTTCACAACACGGTGAAGGCGGCGGGGATCCAGTCCGACGTCGCGATCGACCTCGATTAGGCGGAACGGCGACGGACGCGCTCAGTCCCGCCGAAACGTCCCGGTCGTCGCACGACGCGGTCGTCGCTCGTCGGGGCGTCCGCCTACGTCTCGGGTCGCCATCGCCCCCCGATCTCGTCGCGGGGATAGTCCTGGTACGTGCCGTTCAGAAACGTGGTGACGCGCCCGTCCTCCTCGCTGAGCGTGACTCCCCAGAGGACGTCGTCGCGGAGCGACGTCTCCAGGGCGCTCATGTGTTTGGTCCCCATCCAGTCGGGGAACTCGAGGTCCTCGACGTCCTCGACCTCGCCCCGGTAGGGGTTCCGGACGCGCACCATCTGTTGCTGAATGGTGCCGTCGCCGGTCACGATGACGGCGCCGTCTCGGCTGAACGCCACGTCCCGGGCGACCTTCGTGAACACGTCGCGCGACTCGGTGACGACGCGGCAGCGGTCGACCGGCCACTCGTTGTCGCCGAGGGGGTCCGTGTAGTCGGCGAAGTTCACCTCCGCGACGATGAGGATGTAGAGACTGGGACCGCTCACGTACTGTTCGCCCCACTTCTCGAACTCCAAACTCAGCGACTCGGCGGTGTACCTGATGTGATCCATCAGGCTCTGGCTCGTCGCGTACTTCTCGAGCACCTCGTCAAGCGCGTTCATGTGGTGTGTGTACACACGTCTCAAACCATGTTAAACCCTCTCAGGGGTTCGGCGCTCGCGCCGCCGACCGCCCAGTCGCCGTCGGCCGCTCAGTCCTCGTCCCCGGCGGCCGCGCGGTTCCGAATCTCGATGCGGCCCTCGATCTCGGGGTCGATCCCGTGCTCGCGGGCGTAGGCGGCGAGCACCTCGTACTGGATGTCGGCCTCGTCGATCCGGTGTCGCTGCCCGAGCGTCGGGAACTCGTGTTCGGAGTGGAGAAGGTACTCCGAGACGGCGACGGTGTAGCGACGCTCCGGGTCGATCGGCTCGCCGCCGACGGTCGCCTCCAGGACGAGCTCGGCGTCGGCGTCCCAGACGACCTCGGCGTTCGAGACGTGTCCGTGCCACCAGTCGTCCTCGCCGAAATCGACGTCGGGCGCGGCCATCTCGCGGAACACGTCGTGCAGCTCCGCGCCGGTGACCGAGGCGAGCGCCACGGGCTCCTCGAACGGGATCAGGCTGATGAGGTCGGCCTTCGTCACCTCGCCCGCCCACGGGTCGCCCTGCCGGAGCCCGCCGGCGTTCGAGAGCCCCACGTCGGCGTCGTGGGCCCAGCGGAACGCGTCGGCGACGAAGTTGCCGACGCGGCACTCGCCGCCGTGGACCACCTCGCCCGTGCGCTCAATCGGCCGGTCGACGACGTCGAAGGCCTCCGAGAGGTCGGCCGCGGCCATCCGCTCCGCGAGGGCATCTTCGAGGCCCGGCGCCGGATCGGCGCCGTCGGGCTCGTGGAGCGTCGCGGTCGGGACGGGAGTTCCGGCGTCGTTCGCCGCGGCGTCGCCCGACCCGTCGGCCATCGCGTCGCTCGGAGCGCGTCCGCCGAACTCCACCTCGGCCACCGTCTCGCCGTTGACGCCGGGGCGGACGATCCGGGTACCGGCGACGACGTCGTTCCGGCGGCTGTGGACGTGGCCGCCGAGGATCGCGTCCACGTCCAGCGCCCGCGCGAGGTCGTCGTCGCCCGCGCCGAGATGGGAGAGGACCACGGCGTGATCGGGCGCGTCGGCGTCGGTCCCGCTCGCCCCCTCGGCGACCGCGGCCCGCATCTCGGCGAGGGCGTCGCGCGCGGCGGCGACCGGGTCGTCGAATGAGAGCTCGGCGGCCATCGGGTTCAGCGAGTCGGTGGCGGGGTCGGTGACGCCGACGAACCCGACCGCCGCTCCGTCGACCTCGCGGACCGCCCACGGGACGACGCCCTCGTCGCGGCCGAACGGCTCGCCCGCCTCGTCGCGGACGTTCGCGGAGACGAACGTCGCCGGCGCGTCGGCGACGAGCCCGCGGAGCGCGTCCGGGCCGTAGTCGAACTCGTGGTTGCCGAACGTGTCGAGCTGAGTGCCCGTGGCCCGGTAGAAGTCGAGGACTTGCCGCCCGCTCGCGACCAGCGACAGGACGCCCGGCGCGGTCGTGTCGCCGGTGGCGACGACCGCGGCGTCGGGGCCCGAGAGCGCCCGGATCCGGCCGGCGAGGCGAGCCGCCCGCTCGGGGGCGTCGAAGACGTTCTCGATGTCGGAGTAGTGAACGAGACGGACCATGCGATGTCAGACGGGAGGGGCGAGCGACGCTTAAAAAACGCGGAGTCCGGCGCGGGCGGCGCTCCGGGTTCGGCACGGCCGACTCCCGACTCCGGGGAGCCGATTCCCGCCCCGTGACTCCCGCTCGCACACGCGAGGGACATTGAAAGCGCTTTTATGGACGTCCGGACTACGTCGGGTCACAGCCTCTGTGGGGTTGATGATGTGCCGTTCCGTTAGGGACCGACCACGGGACGGACACGCGAGCCCGCACGGAGGATAGGTGAACAACATATGCCCGTTTACGTAGACTACGAAACCCCAGCCGACCTCGCCGAGCGATCGCTCGAGGCGCTCGAGGTCGCTCGAGACACAGGCACCGTGAAGAAAGGAACCAACGAGACCACCAAGGCCGTTGAGCGCGGCAACGCCGACCTCGTCATCGTCGCGGAGGACGTCTCCCCCGAGGAGATCGTCATGCACCTCCCCGAGCTCGCCGACGAGAAGGGGATCCCGGTCGTCTTCGTCGACACCCAGGACGACGTCGGTCACGCCGCGGGCCTCGAGGTCGGATCGGCCGCCGCCGCCGTCGTGGACGCCGGCGACGCCGACGACGACGTCGAGGACATCGCCGAGAAGGTCGCGGAGCTCCGATAACCACCCATGAGCGCAGAAGAGGGTATCGACGACTCGACCACCGCCGAGGTGATCGAGGTCGTCGGCAAGACCGGGATGCACGGCGAGGCCATGCAGGTCAAATGCCGCATCCAGGAGGGATCGAACCAGGGCCGGATCATCACCCGGAACGTCCTGGGCCCCGTCCGCATGGGCGACGTGCTCCAGCTCCGGGAGACCCAGCGCGACGCCGACTCCATCGGAGGCCGATAACCAATGGTCGAGACACGCACCTGCGACTACACCGGCGAGGAGATCGAGCCCGGCACGGGCACGATGTACGTCAAGAAGGACGGACAGATCCTCCACTTCGTCGACTCGAAGGCGGAGAAGAACTACTTCCTCGGCCGCGAGGCGCGCGACCTCGAGTGGACCGAGGAAGGGCGCGACCACGGTGGCGAGTAGATGAGCCACCACGACGAGCGCACCTTCGTGATGGTGAAGCCCGACGGCGTCCAGCGCGGTCTCATCGGCGAGATCGTCTCCCGCTTCGAGGAGCGTGGCCTGAAGCTCGTCGGCGGCAAGTTCATGCGCATCGACGAGGCGCTCGCCCACGAGCACTACGGCGAGCACGAGGACAAGCCGTTCTTCGACGGTCTCGTCGAGTTCATCACCTCCGGCCCCGTCTTCGCGATGGTGTGGGAGGGAGCCGACGCGACCCGACAGGTCCGCGCGATGGTCGGCGAGACCGATCCCGCCGAGTCCGCCCCGGGCACGATCCGCGGCGACTTCGGGCTCGACCTCGGCCACAACGTGATCCACGCGTCGGACCACGAGGACGAGGGCGCGAACGAGCGCGAGATCGACCTGTTCTTCGACGAGGACGAGCTCGTCGACTACGGCCTCGACACCGCCGCGTGGGTGTACGAGGACGAATCGCACTAACGGCGCACGAAGCCCGGCTTTCCGCTTTTCGACGCCTCCGAGGAACCGCGAGCGGTCGCTCCGTCGACACACCGCGTTTCCGGTGAACAATCGTCAACGTTCCCGCGGAGTCGTGCGGTTCTCTCGCCGCTGACGGTTATAAACTCTCGCGGCGAGCTCCCAGTCGAAGTCGGAGGGCGAACGGCCGCTCAGTCGTCGAGCGCCACGACGCGCCCGTCATCGGTGACGACGAGCACCTCGTCGGTCCCGTCGCCGGTCGCGTCGGCGAACAGCGGTCCCGCGTACACCACGGCCCCGCCCACGTCGCCCTGCGCGATCGCCTCGCCGTTGGCGTTCAACACGAGCACCTCTCCCCCGCGGTTCACCGCGACCGGCCCGGGCTCGCCGGTTCCGCGGACGTCGGCGACGCCGGGGGCGTTCACCCGGGTCTCGCCGCCGTACTGCTGTTTCCAGGCGACCTCGCCGTCGCGGAGGTCGACCGCCCAGACGCTGCCGGCGCCGCCGACGTAGATCCGGCCGGGGCCGGCGTCACCGACCGTGACGGGGAGGTCTTGGAGCCCGACCTCGAACCGCCCGGAGCCGTCGGCGAGGTCGACCGTCTGGAGGTTCCCGCTCGTTCCGCCGAGCGCGAGCACCGGCCCGTCCGGCGCGTCGACCGCGGTCCACGTCAGCGGCGTGACGGCCGGCGTCGCGGTCCAGCGCTCGTCGCCGCTCGCGTCGAGCAGGCGGATCGTCGCCCCGTCGTCTCCGACCGTCGCGACGGCGACGCCTCGGGGCGCCTCGCCGCCGTCCTCTGTCTCGAAGTCGGCGATCAGCGGGCGGCGGTCGATCCCCCCGTCGACCGTCGTCTCGAAGACGGGGTCGCCGTCGGCGTCGACGGTCACGACGGCGCCGTCGGTCGCGGCCGCGGCGACCTCGGCGTCGCCGTCGGCGTCGACGTCGCCGACCGCGGGCCGGGTCGCGCCCGAGCCGCCGACGTCGACGGCGAACCGGGTCGAGCCGTCCGTCGCGTCGAGGACGACGAGCGAGCCCGACTCCGTCGTGAACGCGACGACCGAGTCGCCGCCGAGCGTGTCGGAGACGAGGCCGCTGATGCCGGGCGGGCCGCCGCCGGTCCCCGAGCCTGCGCCGCCGCCGGAGTCGTCGTCCTCACCGGAGTCGTCGTCCCCGCCGGCGGCGTCCCCCGTCGCGATCGCGGAGAGCGGCGTCCGCCACGCGACGTCGCCGCCGACCGCGGTCGCGCGGACGACTCGCTCCCCGTCTGCGGTCGTCGACTGGACGACGATCGGGTCGCCGTCCATCGTGGCGACGACGGCGCCGCTCCCGTCGTCGCCGCCGACGGGCTCGGTCTCCCACACGACCTCGGCGTCGACCGCACCGTCGTCGATCCCGACGAACGCGAACAGCGCGACGCCGACGCCGGTCGCGCCGCCGGCCAAGAGAATCAGCGTCGCGAACAGAACGCGGCGGTCCATTGCCGACACGTTCGGGCGTCGCGGGCATACGGCTGTCGGATGCGGCGGGCGACGATGTCGCGGACGACGGGGCGGACGGTTCGAGCCACGGCGACGACGGGGCGGACGGTTCGAGTCACGGGCGAGTCACGGGCGGGCTACAGCAGTGTGGTGACGTTGTCGGCGTGGTCCGCGCCCACGAGCTCTCGGAGGGCGTCGGGGTCGCACTCGCCGTTCGCGTTCACGAGGTAGACGGCGCCGTCGCGGTCGCCGTACGCCCGGTGGAAGTCGTACGCGAAGCCGTACACGTCGACGTCGGCGGCGGCTTCGGTCTCACGGGCGGCCGCGACCTGCTCGTGGACGTTGTACTCGACGAGGCGGTTGCGGAGGCTCGCGGCGGTGCCGGCGCCGTCGTCCGCGGCCGCGCGGTCCTCGCCGACCTCGGCGATCCCCGCCTCGACGATCGGAACGAGCTCCGCCACGTCCGCCCGGACGCCCGGCTCCTCGGGGACGGCGCCGTCGCGGACCGCCGCGAGGGCGGCGCCGACCGCGCCGCACCCGGTATGGCCGACGACCGCGAGCACGTCCGTGTCCGTGTGAGCGAGCGGGTAGGCGACGCTCCCCGAGAGCACGCGCTCGCCGTCGACGACGTCGCTCACGCGGTTTCCGATGTTGCCCGCGGTGAAGAGGAACCCCGGTCGATCGACCGACCACATCCCCTCCTGTGAGACGCGCGAGTCGGAACAGCAGACGGAGACGACGGGCGGTCGCTGCCCGTCGCGTCGGGCGGCGAGCTCGCCGGCGGCGGCGGACTCGACGTGGTCGTCGTTTCCGTCGAGGAGCTCGGCGAGGAGTTCGCGGCTCATAATCAGCAACTCCCGGTGGGCGTTCAAAAAGGGGCCGGACCGAAGCGGGACGGACCGAAAAGGGCAGGGCCGGGACGAGCCGACCGGGTCAGATCACGAACCCGACGATCTGAAACAGGAATCCGAGGACGAACACCGCGATCAACGCGACCGTCGCGACCACGACGGCCGGTGCGAGTGTCTCCTCGTTCTGGTCGAGGACGAGGCTTTCCATGTCTCTCATACGAGTCGCCTCGTCGCCGCGGGGTTTGAACGCTTCGCTCCCGTCCCGGGGCGGGCGTCTCCGCCGGCCAAATCGCCGTCGAATCGGCACCGCGACGAGCCTCCCGCCGTCGAAGAGAACTTTCTTTTACCTCTCGCCGGACCGTACTGGTGGATGAGCGACGGAGCGCGACAACTCGCCGGACCGAGCGGAGGTGTCGATGTCGAACCGTGACGCGGTCGACGGCGGGGACACCGCCGGCGCGTTTGCCGGCCGGGGCGGCGATGAGACGGGCGACGCCGAGGCCGGCGCCCTCGCGGTCGTCTGCGGGCTTCCGGGCGTCGGCAAGACGACGGTCGCCGAGCGGATCGCCGCTCACGTCGACGGCGAGATCCTCCGCACGGACGTGATCCGGAAGGAGCTGTTCGGGGACCCGGACTACTCCGACGCGGAGACCGAGGCGGTGTACGCGGAGCTGATCGACCGGGCCCGCGAGCGCGCCGCCGACGGCGACGCCGTCGTGCTCGACGCCACGTTCGCCGACGCCCGCTTCCGCGCCGATGTCCGGGAGATGGGCGAACGAGTGGCCGAATCGTTCGACCTCGTGGAGGTCGAGTGCGACGAGTCGGTCGTCGAGCGTCGGATCGAGCGCCGCGACGGGATCAGCGACGCCGACTTCGACGTCTACCTCCATTTCAAGGATGTCTTCGATCGGATCGAGACGGCCCACGTGACCGTCGACAACTCGGGCGCGGAGGCGGAGACGTTCGCGCAGGTCGACGCGGCGTTCGGCGCCGAGCCGGGCGGCGGCGAGTGAGCGGCGGGGACGACGGCGCCGCCACCGCCGGGAGTCCCTCCACCTCGACTCGTGCTAGCGATTCGCACGGCGAACGCACACACGCGTCTCCCATCACTTATACCGACGAACGCACTACGGACTGTATGAGCGAAGAATCCGGGCGTCGGAACCTCCGAATGCCCTCGGACGACGAAGTGTTCGCCGTAGTGACCGAGCACCTCGGCGGGAACCACGTCCGCCTGCGGTGCGTCGACGGCGAGACGCGACTGGGCCGGATCCCCGGCCGCATGAAGTACCGGACGTGGATCAGCGAGGGCGACGTCGTGCTCGCGGAGCCGTGGTCCTGGCAGGACGAGAAGGCGAACGTCGAGTGGCGATACGAGGACGACGAGGCGGACCAGCTGCGGCGCGAAGGACACATCCAGTAGTCGTTTTCGAGCGGCCAGTGGCCGCGTTCGTCCCCGTTCCCGCCCAGCGGGTAGCGACCCGGTCAGGCGAACAGGAGGACGATCACGGCCACGAACAGGAGCTCGCCGCCGACGAGGAGGACCGCGACCAGCCAGTAGCGGTAGGTCCAGAGCCACTCGGCGGCCCGGTTCCACCGCTCCGAGAGCCGACCCGCTTCGGCGGCGTCGCTCTCGGTCCCGCCGCGCCCCCCGACGTACGCCTCGTCGAGGCGCCAGCCCCCGTCCGGGTCGTACGTCGCGGGGACCCGCGTCCCGACCACCTCGTCGACGTCCAGCGGCGAGACGCCAGCGGCGTCGAGGAAGGAGAGGAACGCCTCGGACTCGGCGAGCGACCCGTCCCGAGGCGCCGAGAAGCGTTCGACGTGGGTCGCCCCCCCGTGAGGCGGTCGGAGCTCGACCACGACGCGGCGATCCGTCGACCGCACCGCGGTCACGACGAGGACGCTCTCCTCGTCGTTGAGATACGCCTCTCGGAGGCGACGCTGCACCTCGTCGTCGACGGCGTCCGTCGCGTCCAGTGAGTCGTCGACCGACTCCGTTACCTCGCCGTTCGCGTCGATCGACGACTCGGCCGCTCGCCCGTCCTCGGCGGGGTCGTCGGGCATTCGATCGGTGGTTGGCGACGCGCGCTCATAAGCCCGTGGCAGCCGCGGGCGAGACCGCCCCCGCGGGCGCCGACACACCCGCGAGACTGCCCCCGCGGGCGCCGACACACCCGCGAGACCGCCCCCGCGGGCGCCGACACACCCGCGAGACCGCCCCCGCGGGCGCCGACACACCCGCGAGACCGCCCCCGCGGGCGCCGACACACCCGCGAGACCGTCCCGGAAACCGTTTGAACGTCGGCGCCCACACAGTGGTATGCGCGAAGTGACGCTCCTGATCCGCCACCGCGGCGGGCCGGAGTCCGAGGTGAGCACTCGCCACCCGGAGGTGACGATGCGGTCCGTCTCGTCGATGACCGGCCGGGGGACCGAGCGGAAGCGGATCGTGGAGCTCCGCGGGCCGACAGAGGATATCGAGTCGTTCATCGACGAGTTCCGCGCGGCCGACGCCGTCGTCGAGGCGGAGCCGCTGTCGCCGGTCACCGGCAACCACGCGTACGTCGCGGTCGTGGTCGACAGCGAGGGCTGGGAGGGTATCAGAGGCCGGCTCTCGGAGATGGGGATCCACTACCGAACGGGGACGACAATCACCGCCGGAATCGAGCGCTGGACGGTGTACATCGAGGCGGACGACGACCTCGCCGCGATGATCCGCGAGCTGGAACGCGGCGACAACGACGTCGAGCTCGCGCGCAACGTCGAGATGGGGTCGATCGAGCGACCGCCGGGACTGCCGGCCTCGGGCATCCTCGACGGGCTCACCCCGAGACAGCGGGAGGTGCTCTCGACGGCCATCGCGGTCGGCTACTACGACCACGGGAGCGGCGTGGGCGTCGAGGACGTCGGCGACGAGCTCGGACTCGGATCCACGACGGTGTGGGAGCACCTCTCACGGGCGGAGTCGACGGTGATGAACGCCCTCTTCAACCGGTTCGAGGGGCAGACCGAGTCGGACCGGAGCGAGCGGTCGACGGCGGGGGAATCGCCGGAAGACGAGTGACCAGATCGGCGTCCGAACAACGCTTTTGTAGCTACGGCGTTCAGCGACGGGTATGACAGAGGGTTCGGTGTCCGTTCCTGTCGAGCAGTACGAGCGGCTCGCGGCGCTCGCGGCCGCCCGCGGCGTGACGCCCGAGGCCCAGCTCGCCCGCCTGATCGACGACGCCTACGAGGGGCTCGACGGCGACGCGGAGCCGCCGGAGTCGCTCCCGCTCGGGGTCTGCGACGCGGACGAAGAGGAGTAGAGCGATAGCGGCCGCGGTCGCTCGCGGGGCCGCGAGCGTCACTCGTCGTACGGCCAGCGACCGCCGGTCTTCAGCTCCGTGACGTAGCCGTCGGCGATCGACTCCCGGATCGCCGCCCGAGACCGGTGCGCGACCTCGTCGCCGCCGGCCGCGCCGCCGCCGTCCGTGGCGAAGCGGTACGTCGCTTCGGCGACCAGCGTCGCCACCTCTCGGAGGTCGCGCGGGTCGAGCTTGTCGAGCGTGTCGGCGTGGGTGTGGCCCCACCCCCGTCCCGACCGCTCCGACGTCGTCGACGCCATCACCGCCGGGATCCCCTCCTGCACGAACGCCCACTGATCGCCGTGCGGCGAGACCGTCTCGCCGGTCGTGATGGGGGCGTCGAACGCCTCGGCCACCGACCCGAACACCGCTCCCATCCCGTCGAAGCCGTTCGTTCCGACGCGGAGGTTCCGGGAGTTACAGGCGCCGTCGAGGTTGACCACGCAGGCGATCTCGTCGCGCGGCGTCGTCTCGGCCGCGTGGTACGCGCCCCACAGGCCGATCTCCTCCGCGCCGAACGTGACGACGCGAACGCGGGTGTCGAGGTCGCTCTCGACGGACGCGAGCAGGCGGCCGACCTCGGCGACGAGCGCCGACCCCGCGCCGTTGTCGTTCGCGCCGTCGCTCACGTCGTGGGCGTCGACGTGGGCGGTGAGGAACACCGCCTCGTCGGTGTCGGGCCCGACGTCGGCGACGGCGTTGACCGAGGTCGTCGGCTCGTTCCGGCAGTCGACTTCGATCGACACCTCGGGCGCGTCGGGGACGTCGCCGCCGCCGTCGCCGGCCTCGGCGGCGAGGCGCGCCAGTCGCTCGCCCACCTCCTTCGAAACGCCGACCGCGGGGATCGGCCCCGGTCGGTTGTGGTAGCCGACCTCGCCGGTGGGCGGGAGCGCCCCCTCGACGTGGTTTCGGAAGACGAAGCCGACCGCGCCGCGCTCGGCGGCGGTGACGTACTTCTCCATCCGGTGGATCCACCGGTCGTGCGTCTCCGGCGTCCGCGAGGAGGCCATCGCGACCGCGCCGTCGAGGGCGTCGCCAGCCGCCGCGAACTCCTCGTCGGTCCCGTCCCCGACGTCGACGAGGGGAGCGCTCGCCTCGCCGGCCGGCGTCCCGGGGAGCGCGATGACCTCGTGAGAGCGCTCGTGTCGGCGCTCGACGGGACCCGAGAGCTCGATCGCGGAGTCGCCCCGCCACCAGCCGGGGATCTCGAACTCGTCGAGCCCGGCGTTCCGGAGCCCGGCGTCCTCGAAGGCGGCGACGACCCGCTCCGCGCCGCGCCGCTCGCCGACCGACCCCGCCATCCGGTTCCCGATGTCAGTCAGGTCCGTGAGGAGGTCCCAGCCGAAGTCGCTCGTGCGCGCCTCGCCGACGACGCGGTCCGGTAGCGCTGTCATACGACCCGGTTAGACCGAGGGCGAAAAGGGGTTGCGGGAAGCGGAACCGCGGGCCGCGGTCACGACCGGCTCACTTCCACTCCTCGGCGTCGTCCGTGGACCCGAGTTCGCCCTTCGCCCGCCTCGGTGGCCGGCGCATCGTCAGCGCCAGCACGGCGAGATAGAAGCAGCCGACGACCGCGATCACGAGCGCGCCCGGAATCGCGCCGACCGCCGCGGTCGCGACGACGCCGTTCCCGGACGACGTGAACACCGTGAGCCGAACGAGCCACGCGGCGATGAGAACGGTGAGGAGCGGGGCGTACAGCCGACGGAGACGCCGCGACATCGCCTCGACGCTGGGCGTCTTGATCGTCGGCTCACGGAGATCCTCGCTGAGGAGCTTCCGCCAGTTCGACTGCTTGACGCCCTCAGGGTCGAGCGCGTTCGCGAACACGTTCTCCTCTAAGAGCCGCACCCGTGACCGCCAGACGTCGAACATGCGGTAGCGGCGCGTCTCGATGCCGAGGAAGACGCTGAGCATCACGAGTCCGATGAGCAGCACGTAGTGGGGGCGCGACTCGTTGGAGAAGGTCCACGTGAGCAGCGACGCCGTCAGCACGACCGCCCAGTTGGTCGTCCGGTCGATGCGGGTCCGCCACGAACTCATCCGCCCGAGCTCGCCGCGGTAGGTGTGGCTCATGAGCGAGAGCAGGTCGGAGCGGTCCCCCGCCGACTCGGCGGCGACCTCGCGCTCCTCCCGGGACCCGGAATCGAAGTCCTCCGGCGGTTCCGACATACCCTCCGTACCGTGCCCGAACGGGTAAACCCCGGCGCGTAGCGGGACCGCCGCGTTGCGGGGCCGGCGCGGAGGGAAGACCCCCCTCGACGACTCAGGCCGGGTCCGCCTTCGTCACTTCGACCTCGACATCGTCGGGGTCGACGCCGATCCGGGCGAACTGCGTGCGGACGTGCTCCTCGGCCGCGTCGAGCGCCGCCGACTTGGTGTCGAACCCGCGGGGCATCGGCTCCTCGAAGGCGACCCGGATCTCCTCGCCGTCGACGGTGAGCGCCGAGCCGCCGCTCTCGACCTGGTAGAAGGAGTCGCACACCCAGACGTAGGGGGCGTCCTCGTCGGGCGCGCCCTTGTACGTCGGCGGGTCCTCGCCGCGCTCGAACACCGTCCCGGTGAGGTCGGTCCCGCCGCCGCTGCCGCGAACCAGTATCATACCGACGATAGGGCCCCGACGCGGAAAAGGGGCCCGAGACGGGCGCGAGACGCCCGAGACGCCGGCGGCACCCGCGACGCTCGCGACGGCCCGGGCGACCCGGAGGGGGAAACGCTTTCGGCGTGGCGGCCGCTGATTCGCCCATGACGCTGGAGGACTTCACCGAGTTCACCGACGACGAGGGCGACGGCGGGGGCGACGCCGGCTCGCCCGCCGACCGCGACACCGACGACGCGCCCGGAGCGGAGGGAGCGGCTTCGGGAGGCGCGGCGACCGGCGACGGCGGTCGAGCGGTGTCCTCGGGGACCGAGGGCGACGAGGCGGACGACGACGGGTTCGCCGCGTACGACGTGGAGCCGGCGGGCGAGGACGCCGGGCTCGGAGTCGTCTCCGTCTCGCAGGGGCTCCGCGTCGCCGAGGAGGCCGAGGAGACGACGCTGCGGGCGTTCGTCACGACCGGGAACCGCGAGTCGGTCCGGCTCGGGAAGTACCTCCTCGTCCCGTACCCGGACGGCGAGCGGCTGTTCTGTCGGATCACGGGGCTGGAGTACGCGCAGGAGTTCCGCTCGGACGACGCCACCGAGATCCACGCCCGCCGCCAGATGCGCCGCGACGACTTCGCGGAGCGCGACTACAAGTTCATGGCCGAGCTGGAGCCGATGTCCGTCGTGTACGGCGAGGGCGAAGACATGAAGCGGCGGATGACCGACCGGGTGCCGAAGCCGGGCGCGGTCGTCGAGGAGGCCTCCGACGACGCCGAGATCAAGACCGGCCTGAAGATCCCCGAGGACGGCGTCTTCCTCGGTCACCTCTCCGTCGGCGGCGAGAAGGTCCGGACGGCGGCGGAGCCTCCGACCGTCGACTACCGGGTGAAGGACGACTATACTGACGGCGACCCGCTCGCGTTCCGGCACACTCTCGTCGCCGGGGGGACCGGGTCGGGGAAGACCCACGCCTCGAAGAACGTCCTCCGGCAGTACCTCGACTCGGACCGCACCTACCCGACCGGCGACGGCCGGGAGTCGCGGATGGCGGTCGTCCAGTTCGACCCGCAGGACGAGTACGCGCAGATGCACGACGACAACCCGGACCTCGACGCCGACTTCGCCCGGCGGTTGGACCGGGAGGGGATCGCGCACGGCGGCCACGACGACGCGGTCGCGCTGGTGCCCCGGGTCGCGAACGCGACGTACCCCGGCGAGGGGCACCGCGCCGAGCGCGTGGAGTTCACCATCCCGTTCTCGCTCGCGCGGGACATGCCGTGGCTCGTCGCCGGCTCCGGGCTCAACGACAACCAGTACCCGGCCCTGCTGACCCTCCTCAATCGCTTCTTCGGCGACTACGGCGACTCGGGCACGTACAGCCAGTTCCTCTCGTACCTCGACGACCCGGCGCTGAAAGCGGAGCTCGACGAGAGCGGCCGAGTCCACGAGGCGACGTTCGACGCCGTGAAACGCCGGGTCCGGGCGGTCCCCGGCGGCGTGTTCGACCAGGACGCGAAGCCGATCACGGAGTTGGACCACACCCTCGTCCGGCCCGGCGGCCTCTCCGTGGTGCCGACGTACCACCTGCCGACCTCCCGGCAGAAGGAGATCGTCGTGCTCGCGGTCGCGGGGCTCCTCGTCGACGATAAGCTCTCGAACGACCCGGACAGCGACCGGATCGAGGAGACGCCGCTCCTCATCGGCATGGACGAGGCGCACAACTTCCTCGCGGACGCCGACAACGTGCAGGCCCGGAAGGTCGTCCAGAAGTTCACGGAGGCCGCCAAACAGGGCCGCAAGGAGCGTCTCGGCCTCTTCCTGATCACGCAGGACCCGCAGGACGTCGCGGAGTCGGTGTTCAAACAGGTGAACACGAAGATCGTGTTGAACCTCGGCGACGAGGACGCCATCAACAGCGTCAACATCCCCTCGAACCTCGCCGGCAAGGTCCCGTACATGGAGAAGGGGCAGATGGTGGTGTACTCGCCGGACAACTCGGAGCCGGTGGAGCTGATCGGGCTCTCGAAGTGCGTGACGCGCCACGGCGAGTAGGCGAACGGGTAGTCGGGTCGACCCGTTTTCACGCGACCGGATCCGCCGTCGCCCTTTTTCAGGACCGGCCGAGAAGCGTCGCCTATGACCAAACGGATCCTGGTGGCGGTCGACGGCTCGGACGAGGCGACCGAGGCGCTTCGGTTCGCGGCCACGGAGTGGCCGGACGCCGAGCTGACGGCGCTTCACGTGATCAACCCGGCGGACTCGACCACCGGCGCCGAGGGCGGGTTCCCGGGCGCGGTCGACCAGTGGTACGACAGCGCCAGGGGCCGGGGAGAGCGGATCCTCCGCGAGTCATCCGAGGCGGTGGACCGCGATATCGACACCAGACTGGAGGTGGGCCGGCCGACCGCGACGATCCTCGGGGTCGCCGGCGGCGAGGCCGCCGTCGGCGACGAGGACGGGACGGAGGGCACCGGCGAGCCGTACGATCACGTCGTACTCGCAAGCCAGGGCCGGACCGGGATCTCTCGGATCCTCCTCGGGAGCGTCGCCGAGGGGGTCGTCCGCCGCGCCGACGTGCCGGTGACGGTCGTGCGGTAGCGGGACGCGATCCCCTCGCCGCGGGCGTCCGGCTACTCGGACGAGTACGCCGGCGCTCTCAGTTCTCGACCCGGTCGGCCTCGACGATCTCGCCGACGACGGTCCAGCCCTCCTCGTCGGGGCCGGATCGGCCGAGCAGCACCGACTCGTGGTCCTCGGCGGTGATCAGCCGGAACTCGGCGTCGCCGTCGGCGTCGGTGCGGACGCCCTCGCCGCGGAACTCCCGCTGGAAGAACTCGGTCGAGGAGAACTCGAAGACGCCGGTCTCGCCGTCGTCGAGGGTAAGCCTGACCGGGCGCGGCTGCACGTTGTGGATCCGCTTCGCGATCGGATGGAGATCGGGCATGGTCTCGGGTCGGCCCGGTGGGGGAATAAAACCGCGGTCCGCGGCACGTCCGCCCCGAAACCGGACTGACCGAGCGCGACCCGACGACGGTCGCGGGACCGTACGTGCTTATCATGTCATAGAGCGTAAACTAATCCGATACCCAATGATATCCGCCTCACTCGACTACCTGCGCGACGGCGACGACGCCGTCGTCACCGTCCTGATCGGCGGCGTGCTCCTGCTCGCGAGCCCGCTCATCGTGCCGTCCATCCTCGTGCTCGGCTACGTCTCCCGAGTCCTGCGGCTGACGGCGGACGGCGACGACGAGCCCCCGGTCTTCGACGAGTGGGGCGACCTGCTCGTCGAGGGAGCGAAGGCGTTCGCGGTCACGCTCGTCTACTCGCTGGTGCCGCTCGCCGTGTTCGCCGTCGCCGCCGTGGTGACCGTCGGCGCGTTCGTCGTGGTGCCCGGCGGCGGCGGGTCCGGCACCTTCCTCGGGAGCTTCGTCGCCGGCGTCCTCGTGTTAGTCATCGGGATCGCCGGGCTCGCCGTCTCGCTCGTCGGTCTCTACGTGACCCCCGCGGCGCTGGCCGCCGTCGCCGACTCCGGGCGGCTCGGAGACGGGTTCGCGGTCGGGGCGCTCTGGACCGTGGTCTCGAAGCGGGCGTACGCGACCGGCTGGCTCACCGCCGCCGCGGTCGTCCTCGCCGGCGCGCTCGCTATCGGCGTGCTCTCGGTGGTTCCGGTCCTCGGGACGATCGCGGGGCTGTTCGTCCAGTTCTACGCGCTCGTCGCCGCGGCCGCCGTCATCGGCTGGACGTGGGCCGACGTGCGGCCCGTCTCGGCCGAACCGGCGGAGTCGGAGCCCGCGGAGCGGCCCGCGGTGTAGGCGACTTCGACGCTGAACGAACGCATCAAAAGCAGTCGACGCTGAACGAACGCATCAAAAGCAGTGAAAAGCGGCGACCGCCGCGTTACTCGTCGAGAACGTCGTCGTAGTCGCCGGCGTCGACGCGGTCGTCGAACGTCCGGGCGTCCTCGCCCTCGATGGTGACGCCGAGGGAGGCGCAGGTACCGCCGACCTCCTTGGCGGCGTTTTTCACGTCGTACGAGAGCAGGTCGGTCGACTTCTGCTCGGCGACCTTCTTCACCTGTTCGATCGACATGTCCGCGACGAAGTCCGTCTGGGGCTCGCCGGAGCCCGTCTCGAACCCGGCCTCGTCTTTGATCAGCTCGGCCGTCGGCGGGACGCCGACCTCGATCGTGAACGAGCCGTCGTCGTCGTACTCGACGGTGACGGGGACTTCCATCCCGTCGAACGCGGCGGTTTCGTCGTTGATCTGCGCCACGACGTCCTGTACGTCCACCGGCGTCGGCCCGAGCTCGGGACCGAGCGGCGGGCCGGGGTTGGCCTGCCCGCCGGGGACGAGCGCTTCGATAGTTCCAGCCATGTCCGTACGAACCCGGCGATGACTTTTAACGGTTGTTCTTTCGGGTAGCGGGAGCCAGCGGTTCGCATACCTCGGAAATCGAGCGGTCGCGGCCGGCGAGTCCGGGAGTCGCGGGCGGGGTCGAATCGGGCGAGGACCCCGGACGCGGTCGCCGGGCGAAGGCCCGGACACGGTCGCCGTCGGTGGTTGGTGGTTTATATAAACGGCAGCGTTACGACTCCCGTATGGGTACCCACATCGTTCCGGTCGGCTTCGACTACGACCGCATGATCGCCCCGCTCATCCGGGACCAGTTCGACGTCGACCGGGTGATCCTGTTGGAGGGGACGGTCGGTAGCGAGGCCAACGTCGAGTACTCGCGGAACATCGCCCGGAAGCTGGAACAGGACTTCCAGAGCCTGCTCGGCGCCGAGACCGTCCGCGAGCGCCTGACCGACGTGTACGACTACGACGCCGCCTTCGAGCGCGCCTTCGACCTGATCAACGCGGAACTCGACCGCGACGGCACCGGAGAGGAGGGGAGCGGGACCGGGGGCGAGGACGCCGCGGACCCCCCGGCGGAGCGCGAGGTGTGGGTGAACCTCTGTTCGATGCCCCGGCCGGTCTCGTTCGCGTTCGCGACCGCGGCCCACTCGATCATGGTCGAGCGGCAGGACGACCGCGACCGGATCCACACCTACTACACCGCCCCGGAGAAGTACCTCGAGACCGAACTCGCGGAGGAGCTCCGTGCGAACCGCGACCTCCTGCGCGAGCTGGTCGAGAGCGACGCGGTCGACGGCGACGCGATCGACGACGGCCGCGTCGCCGACCGGCTCGACACGACGACGGACCTGTTAGAGGAGTTCGACGAGCGCGGCACCACGATCGGCGCGAAGCGCATCGGCGACAGCCACGTGATCGAGCTCCCCGTGGCCTCGTTCCAGAACGTCAAGCCGTTCGAGGAGCTCGTCCTGTTCACGCTCGGCGAGCACGGCGAGTTCGCCTCCGTCTCGGAGCTGGCGGAGACGCTCGCGGCCGACCTCAACGAGGAGTACACCGACTCGTTCCGCTCGAAGGTGATCTACAACGTCGACCGGCTCGGCCCCGGCGGGAAGGGGTACATCGAGCAGGAGGAGCGCGGGAAGTCCTACCGCACGACGCTCTCGCGGATCGGCCAGCTCTGGGTCCGGGCGCACGCGGACGAGGACCGAGAGCTGGCGCGGTAACTCGGGAGCACTGCGAACGTGGTTCGAACCACGGCTATGTGGGTCTGCTGAAATCCTCAGTCGATGACACAAACCGTGTGCGAGATACAGAGGATGTAGTCCTCACCCACCTGGCCGCCTGAACGTGTAGCTTACCGCATCTGCGTCAACTGTGGGGGTGCCGGCGTCGTGATCCACGACAACCGCAACGGTGTCATCGTACGTGAAATCGTGCAATGGCATCCCAGTCTGGAGCGTCCCATCGCGCGACAGTTCGACACGTGCAGAGCCGAAGTCGATGTGAATCCGATCATCAGTAGCCGTTACATCACCCGCACGACCGAATCGGCGTAGTTCATCAGTCAGTGTCTCCCACTCGTTGAATTGCACTCGTGGTGTCATCCGTCGTTCAATCGTGATGCCGCGTTCAGGAAAGTCTTGATACGAAATCTAGGCCACCGAAGTAACGCGGAGCACTACGAGCGATCCACCAATTGGTAACATACTCATGCAACAGTTAGAGCGTGGATGCAGCACGCCTGTCAAGACCGTGGCGATAGCCGTGGTTACTTATGTGATCTAACAGTGAGACCCGTCGGCCACCGTGTCGACGACGGCGTCCGGTGGGATAACCGTGGACAGCATCAAATCGCTTGCCGCCGGTCTCCACACCCAACTTGAGATATTATAAGAGGAGTATAGAGATTCATATGGACAGTAGACAGCTCGGTATCTCTATACCCCACAATATGTAAATTATATAAAATTAATACGGGGCCCTAGGAGTGACCACCCGTGGAGCAACCACAACAGACGGACGATTTGAAACGCCGGACCGTCCTCGGTCTGGCTGGTGGGACCGTTCTGGGACTGCTCGCGGGCACGGCCGGTGCGAGCGAGTCAGGGGTGAGGAGTGGGGCGTCAGGTGCCGACGCGGCGAGTGCGCTCGACGGCTCGCAGACCGTCAAGCTGGAACAGATCGGTCGCTACGAGGGGCAGAATCTCTTCGACGAGGGTGGCGCAGAGATCGTCGCCTATCACGCCCCGACCGAGCGGCTGTTCGTGATCAACGCCAACATTGGCGGCGTCGAGGTGCTCGATGTCGCGGACCCGTCCGATCCGACGCCCGTGGAGAACAGTCCGATCGACGCCGTGGGCTCCCTCGACGCCGTGGGATCTGCGAACAGCGTGGCGACGTCTGAGGAGCTCGTCGCCGTCGCGCTCGAGGCGACCGTCGCACAGGACCCCGGGCTAGTCGGCTTCTACGACCCCGAGACGCTCGAGTTCCTGGGCACCGCGCCTGTCGGCCCGCTCCCTGACAAGGTCACCTTCACTCCCGATGGCGAGCGGGTGCTCGTCGCGAACGAGGGTGAGCCGACGGAGAACTACGCGTATGACCCGCAAGGCTCGGTCAGCATCGTCGACCTCTCCGAGGGCGTTGACCACGCCACGGTCGACACCGCGGGATTCCGGCGGTTCAACGGCCGAGAGGACCAGCTCCGCCGGCAGGGCATCCGCATCTTCGGGCCGAACGCGAGCGCCTCGCAGGACTTCGAGCCGGAGTACGTCACGATCAGCGACGACTCGCGGACGGCGTGGGTCTCACTCCAGGAGAACAACGCCATCGCCGAGATCGACATCCGGCAGGCGCGGGTCACACGCCTCCTGCCACTGGGGTTCAAGGACTTCAGTATGGCAGGGAACGAACTCGACGCCAGCAACGAGGACGGTGGTGTGAACGTCCGCAACTGGCCGATCAACGGCATCCTCCAGCCCGACGCGATCGGCGCGTACAGCCCGAACGGGCAAACCTACATAGTCACGGCGAACGAGGGGGACAGCCGCGACTACGACTCGTTCAGCGAGGAGGTGGAGGTGTCGGAGCTCCGACTCGACCCGGACGCCTTCGACTTCGACGAGATCGAGGGCATCGACACCGTCGAGGAACTGCAGGCTCCCGAGAACCTCGGGAACAAGAACGCGACGACGACGCTCGGCGACGTCGACGGAGACGGGCTCTACGAGGAGCTCTACGTCTTCGGCGGGCGGTCGTTCAGCATCTTCACTACGAACGGCGAGCTGGTGTTTGACAGCGGAAGCGACTTCGAGGACATCACGAGCGAGCGGTTCGGCGAGGACTTCAACAACGACAATACGGAGAACACGGGCGACAGCCGCAGCGACAACAAGGGTCCCGAACCCGAGGGACTCGCGCTCGGCCAGGTGGGCGACCGCCACTATGCGTTCATCGGCCTCGAGCGCGTCGGCGGGGTCATGGTTTACGACATCACCGATCCCGAGGAAGCCACGTTCGTCGACTACGTCAACAACCGGGACTTCGACTTCGACATCCAGGGCGAGATCGCCAACGGCGACGCCAAGGCGAGTGCCGCCGGCGACCTCGGCCCCGAAGGGCTCGACTTCGCGACTGCCGAGGAGAGTCCTACCGACGACCCGCTCGTGTTCGTCGGCCACGAGATCAGCGGGACGACGGCGGTGTTCCGCGTGATTAGCGAAGAAGAGGGCGACGGCGATGACGAACGCGAGGATGACGACGACCGCGGAGCTGGCAGTGAGGACCAGGGTAACGGGAAGGGCCCTGGTAACGGCAACGGGAAGAGTAACGGCCGCGGTCGGTGACGCCGGCCCGGTAGCCATCGAGTCGTCCCTTTGGCCTCGGAACGGCTCCCTGGACCGTCGAGGCTGACCCGACCGGTGCCCGCTTCCTCGGTCACCGCCGTCCCCTGACCGTTCAGGAGGTTGATGCGCCGCTGTCTGGGTCCGTTCGCGACTGTGACAGCGTATATGTAATATCCTACACAACCAGTTATATGATAAACAGAAGGTTTTGACGCGAGAACACTCTGAAAATTTGGAGCTTCCCAGGCAGGAAAGTGTAGAGGTCATCAGAGTGCGTCGTTGTGAGTGAACTCAACAAAATTTTGGCAGACAGGTTGGTAAATACGCGCTCTGTATGCAGCATAGCTCTGATAACATATCGCCGACTGAGGATTTCAACAGAGCCGGCTATGTAATTATAAACCGCTCCCGCCACGGCGAACGCCTCCGACTCAGGCGCTCGTTCATACGTCGTTGCTGACGCGGTGACCGGCTCCAAAGCCCCAACCGCGCCGAACCGCACCTCACGCCTCCCCAGCCTCGCGGCTCCCTCCGGTCGCCGCATCCCTCGCGCTCGGTTCGCGCCCGCCGGGCGCTCACCGGAGCGCGCCACCGCGGTTATTTAAATAGGTCCCCCGGCCTTTCTCTTCGGTTTATACCCCGCGTCGCCGGCGGCGGTTCGACGCTCGAGCTCCGCCGCGCCCCGCACGCGCGGCCTGCGTCACGATTCTGAGAGGGGGGTGCCGTTACCGTCTCGTTTTTATCCGTGGGACGGGGACGATCACGCCATGACTTCGGCGCGGGACCGCGACGCCGACGCCGCCGACGCGGAGACCTTGGACCGGGACGACTTCGGGTTCGCCGAGCCCGCCACCGACCAGTCGTTCGGGAACGCGCTGGCGAAGGCCCGCGACGGGACGCGCCTCACGGTCGACGACGCGACCGAACTGCTCGCGACCGGCACCGACCGCGACGGGATCGACCCGGTCCGGAAGGAGGCCGTCCTCGAGGCCGCCGACCGCCGCCGCCGCGAGGACGTGGGCGACGAGGTGACGTTCGTCGCCAACCTCAACAACAACGTCACGACCGCCTGCAACACGGGCTGTCTGTTCTGCAATTTCAAGGACTCCGCGCACGCCTTCGAGGCCGACAGCGACGCGGACCACGCCGGCTTCACGAAGCCCCCCGCCGAGTCCCGCCGGATCGTCGAGGACGCCCTCGAGATGGGGATCTACGAGGTGTGCTCCGTCTCCGGGCTCCACCCCGCGCTGGCGCTGAACGAGGAGCACCACGAGGTCCTCGCCGGGTACGACGACCCCGAGAGCGCGGTGAACTACAGGCCGCCGGAGCGGTACGCGACCGACCCGGGCACCTACACCGAGCAGATCGAGGCGATGTCCGTCGGCGGGGTCCACCTCCACTCGATGACGCCGGAGGAGGCGTACCACGCCGCCCGCGGCACCGACTGGGAGTACGAGGCGGTGTACCGCGAGCTGGCGGCCGCGGGGCTCGACTCCGCGCCCGGCACCGCCGCGGAGATCCTCGTCGACGAGGTGCGCGACGTGATCTGCCCCGGAAAGATCCGGACCGACGACTGGGTGGCGGCGATGGAGGGCGCGACCGCGGCCGGGCTCGACGTCACCTCGACGATGATGTACGGCCACGTGGAGACGGTCGCGCACCGCGCGGAGCACCTGAAGGAGGTCCGCGACCTCCAGGACCGCACCGGGGGGATCACGGAGTTCGTCCCGCTCTCCTTCATCCACCAGAACACGCCGCTGTACCGCCACGGCGTCGTCGACTCCGGCCCCTCGCGCGACGAGGACGAGCTCGTGGTGGCGGTCGCGCGCCTCTTCCTCGACAACGTCGACCACGTGCAGGCCTCGTGGGTGAAGTCGGGCGACGCCCACGGCCTGAAGCTGCTCAACTGCGGCGCGGACGACTTCATGGGCACCATCCTCTCGGAGGAGATCACCAAGCGCGCCGGCGGCGAGTACGGCGAGTACCGGTCGTTCGACGACTACGTCGAGATGATCACGGCGATCGGTCGCACCCCGGTCGAGCGCTCCACCGACTACCGCACGCGTCGCCGGATCGACCCCGACGACGGTCCGCACGGCCCGCGGCTCGGCCCGCGGGCCGACGGCTCTCCGATGCTGCCGAACCGGTCGCCCGACGGTCCGGGCCCGGGCGGCGAGTCGACCGAGGCCGACGACTGAGGCGGGGCGCCGCTCGCCCCGCGGTCTCACCGCCTCCCAGCGCGCTGGAATCACCCGAATACTCTTTACAATGGTACACGTTAGCATGCATAAGATGCCCGCGTCAGACGTACCAGCCGCCGGTTCGGAAAGCGACGCCCCGGACGAAGACGGGGAGGCCGACCCGGACCGTCCGAGGGTCGCGCTCACGCGAACCGACGAGCGAGTGCTCGCGTACCTGGACGACGCGGGGACAGACTACCCGGCGTTCGTCGCGAGCAACACGGGGCTGTACGCGGACCACGTGGAGTCGCGGCTGGACGCGCTCGAAGCGGGCGGGCTCGTGGAGCGGGTCACCGGCGAAGCGGTGTACCGGATCACCGACTACGGCCGCGACGCGCTCCGCGACGACTGCGCGCCGTGGTCGGACTGAGCCCCTTTCGAGAACCGTTGCGGCGACGAGAGCGACCTACCGCCCGAGGTCGGCGTGCGCCGAGGAGAGGTGTCTGGAGCCGAGCGCCGCCAGCAGCGAGAGCTCCCCCGCGAGCGCGCCGACGGCGATCGCTTCCGCGAGCGCGTCCCCGTTGCTCCCGGCGGGGTCGCCGCCGCCGCGGACGCCGAGCACGTCGAGCCCGGCGGCCTGCGTCGGCAGCTTCGTGCCGCCGCCGACGGTGCCGACCTCGAGGCTCGCCAGCGACACGGAGCAGTAGAGGTCTCCCTCGGGCGTCGCCTCCGCGGTCGTGATCGCGTTCGCGCCCTCGACCACCTGCGCCTCGTCCTGCCCGGTCGCGAGGAACATCGCCGCGACCGCGTTGGCGACGTGGGCGTTGAAGCCGAGCCCGCCCGCCTTGGCGGAGCCGACGAGGTTCTTCCGGGTGTTGATCTCGGCGACCGCCTCGGGGGTGGTGTGGAGCCGCTCCTCGACGACCTCGCGGGGCACCTCGACGTCGGCGCTCACCGACCGGCCGCGACCCTCGACCGCGTTGATCGCGGCGGGCTTCTTGTCCGAGCAGAGGTTCCCGGAGAGCGCGACGAGCGCGGCGTCCGTCTCCGCCTCGACGACGTCGCAGGCCTCCCGCGTCGCGATGGTGGCCATGTTCATCCCCATCGCGTCCTTCGTGTCGTAGCGGAACCGCAGGAAGACGTTGTTACCGACGACGTACGGCGTCACGTCGAGCAGCTCGCCGTGGCTCGTCGTCGATTCCGCGGCCGCCCGCAGCGACGCCTCGTTGTCGCGGACCCACGCGACGAGCGCCTCCGCCTCGGCGACGTCGCCGACGCGGAAGACGGGCGCGCGGGTCATCCCGCTCTTCGTCACCCGCGCGGTCGCGCCCCCGGCGTCGTTGACGACCGAGCAGCCGCGGTTGATCGAGGCGACGAGCGCGCCCTCCGTGGTCGCCAGCGGGAGGTAGCGCTCGCCCGCGAACGCGCCGCCGTCGACCGAGACCGGGCCGGCGACGCCCAGCGGCACCTGCACGGCGCCGATCATGTTCTCGATGTTCGAGCCGTGCGCGTCGGCGGCGTCGAAGGCGTACTCGCCCAGCACGTCGACGTCGGCGTCCGCGGTCTCGGCGACGAGTCGCCTGCGGGCCGCCGCGGCAACGTCGGCGTCGGCGTGCTCTTCGAGCTCGTGGAACCGGACCTCGCCGTCGCGGACGCGCGCCGCGAGCGACGCGGGGGTGGCGTCGGTCATGTCCGCGACTCCTCGCGGCGCGTGCTAATGGTTGTCGGTTTCCGGGGTCACCGATTCGCCTCCGGGCTCAGCGGTCGGCCTCGTCCAGCGCCGCCCACAGCTCGTCGAGCGTCGCCTCGTCGGCCGCGGCGACGTACAGGTCCCCCTCGCGCCGGACCGCGGCGCCCGCCTCGGTCGCCAGCAGCTCCGTGACGGCCTGCTCCTCCTCGTCCGGATGGAACTGCACGAGCCCTTGGAGCCGACCGCGGGCCAGCAGCCCCGAGTGGACCGTCGGCGCCCAACTGTCGAGCACGCGCTTGACGCGGTCGTCAAGCGCGCCTCGGATCGCGTCGACCTCGGCCGCGAGCGCCGGGTCGCGGGGCACGTCCCGGCCGACGATCACCGCGACCGTGGCGCCCGCCACGTCGCTCCCGACGCCCGCCGCGGCCCGCGCGTCGGCGGCCGTGACGCGGTCGCCGCCGTACCGGACTCCCTCGCCCGAGCGCGCGACGTACGTCTCGTCCGTCGCGGGCTGGTGGAGCGCCGCGACGAGCGGCGACCCTTCGCGGAGGACCGCGACCGAGGACGCGAACGTCGGCAGGCCCGCGGCGAAGTCGTTGGTGCCGTCGAGGGGGTCGACGATCCACCGGTACGGCCCGTCGCCGGGGAACTCGCCGGCCTCCTCGGCGAACACCGCGTGGTCCGGGAACGCCTCGCGCACGACGGGGAGCATCCGCGATTCGGCCGCCACGTCGGCCGCCTTCACGTCGTGGGCCCCGTACTCGGCCTCGGCGTCGCCGTCTCGGTACCGGGCGCGCAGCTCCGCGCCGCCGGCGAGGACGGCCGCCCGCGCGACCGCCTCGATCTGGTCGTGATCGGTCACGCGACCGGATTCGACGGGGGAACTGAAACGCGTTCCGGTGGCCGGCGCCGGGCGGACGAGCGGCCTACCGCCCGACGATTCCGGAGAGCCGCTCGCGGAGCGACTCGCCGCCGAGCTTGAGGTAGTAGGCGTCGCCGCCGTCCTCGTAGTAGTCGTCGATCCGCCGGACCACCTCGAAGCCGAGGTGCTCGTAGAAGCCGAGCGCCCGCTCGTTCGTCGTCCGGGCGTGGCAGGTGACCGACCGGTGCGCCTCGGCGACGTCGGCGACGAGCCGCTCCGCGTGGCCGCGTCCCCGGTGGTCGGGGTGGACGGCCAGAAAGAGGATGTACCCGTCGCGGCGGACCGAGGCGAACGCGACGAGCGCGTCGTTCTCGACGAGGAGATGCGTCGTGGAGCGGCGGTAGGCGTCGGTGAAGAAGCCGCGTCGCTGTCGGAGGACTCCCTCCTCGGCGCGGATCCGTTCCTTGAGGTCCCACGCCGCGGCGGCGTGGTCGGACTCCCCGGGCGGGTCCGTCCGCTTCTCCACGTTGACGCTCACTGCAAGGAGATAACAGGCCAGCGGAATATAACTCCACCGCCACCGGGGAGGGTTGCGGTCGGCCGGGCCCGCCCCGAGGCGGACTCGCTCCGAGGCGATCCCTCCAAGGCGGACTCGCTCCGAGGCGATCCCTCCAAGGCGGACTCGCTCCGAGGCGATCCCTCCGAGAGCGCCCGTCGACGGAAGCGTTTTGTCCGGTTCGTTCGTGGTGCCGACAATGGCTGTCGAGTCCCCGCCGAACCGAGGGCGCCTCAGGCGGGCGCTGCTGACCGGCGTCGCCGTCATCGTCCCCTCCGTCATCACGCTCGCGGTGCTGGGGTTCGTGTTCAACGCGATCTACGACTACCTGGACGCCTTCTCCACGGCGATCCTGCCGCTGTTGCCGCGGTCGACGCTCCCGATGGGCCGGGAGGTCGCCATCGAGGTCGCGACGCCCGTCGTGTTCGTCGGGTCGATCCTCCTCATCGGCGTCGCCGTCGAGTCGACGCGGTACGGCGAGCTCGCGGTCGACTACGCCGACTACGCGATCGAGCAGATTCCGGGCGTCGGCTCCGTCTATCAGGGGTTCCGACAGATGAGCGACGCCATGCTGGAGTCGGACGGCGGGAACTTTCGGGAGGTGGTCCTCGTCGAGTTCCCGACCGAGGACGTGTACACCCTCGCGTTCGTCACGAGCGACACGCCGGACGCGGTCGCCGGCCCGGCCGAGAGCGGGGAGATGCGGACGCTGTTCATGCCGATGGCCCCGAACCCGGTGATGGGCGGGCACGTCCTGTTCGTCCCCGAGCGGCGGATCGTCGACGTCGACCTGAGCGTGGAGCAGGGGATCCGGGCGCTCGTGACGAGCGGCGTCGCCCTGGAACGCGCCGCGGCCGACGCCGACGGCGTGTCGCCGTCGCAGATACGCGACGCCGGCCAGGGCGGGCGGATCGGCTCGTACCACTCCCCGACGTCGGACGCCGCGAAGCGCCCGGACGAGGAGACTGACCGGGCGAGCGACCATTCGGGCGACGACCGGGGCGGGCGGAGCGACGAGCGGATCACGCCCGACGACGGCCCGGGTGACCGCTCGTGAGCTTCGCGCTCCGCGACCACACCGCCGACGTGGCGGTCGAGGCGACCGCGCCGACCCTCGCGGGGCTGTTCGAGGCCGTCGCCGACGGGCTCACGGCCGCGAGCTGCGAGGCGGTCCCGGAGACCGGCGAGCGCTTCTCGCTGACCGTGCGCGCCGAGGGCCGCGAGGCGCTGCTGTTCGACTACCTCGACCGGCTGATCTACGAGCGCGACGTGCGGCTCGTCCTCCCCGCCGACCACCGGTGTTCGGTCTCGGGGCCGAACGGTTCGGCGGCGGACGGCGACGACGCGACGGCCGACTCGACGGCGGACGATGACGACGCGACCGCCGACCCCGACGGGTGGACCGTCGAGGCGACGGCCCGCGGGGTCCCGCTCGGCGACGTCGCGGCTCGCGAGATCAAGGCGGTCACCTACTCCGAGATGACCCTCGAACGGCGGAGCGACGAGTGGTACGCGTACGTCGTCTTCGACGTCTAAGGGGAGATAGACACCCGAGAGGAACCGATCCGTGAAAACGATTATCCGTGTCGAGAGCGTTGTTACCGTATGTCACGGACGGACGACACGGGGACGACCGACCGCCGCTGGGGAGCGGGCGCGCTCGGCGGTCTGGTCGCCGGCGTGGCGATGGGCGTGGTGTTACACGGAGCGCTGGGACTGATGCCGACGATCGGCGCGCTCGTCGGCGTCGAGACGGCCCTCGGCGGCTGGGCGGTCCACCTGTTCAACAGCGCCCTCTTCGGCGCCCTGTTCGTCGCGGTCTTCGACCGGTCCTTCTTCGACGACCTCCGCGCCGACGTCGGGGGGTGCCTCTCGCTCGGCGTCGTCCACTCGGCGCTGCTCGGGGTGATCACCGGCGGACTGCTGTTGCCGACCGCGATCGCGCTGGAGGGGGCGACGTCGCTGCCGGTCCCCACGCTGCCGTTCCCCGGCCTCACGGCGAGCTTCGAGTTCGGCGCGGTGATCGCCGTCGCGCACCTGATCTACGGGCTCGTGCTCGGCCGCGTCTTCGCCGCGCTCACGCTCGCGGAGGGCGCGATCGGTTGGCTGCCGTTCGATCCGGTCGACCGGTAGCGGGGCGACCGCCGCACCGCCGCCGGCGTCGCGCCCGCCTCTCGCAACGCCCTTGCCCCCGCGCGCCGAACGCCGGGGTATGACAACGCGCGAGTTCGACGGGATCCGACTGGAGAAGGTGCGCGACCACGTCTGGGAGATCCCCCGAGAGGGCGACATGAACGTCCCCGCGCGGGTCCTCGCCAGCGAGTCGCTGCTGGAGGAGATCGGCGACGACGACTCGCTCCAGCAGCTGAAGAACGCGACGCACCTCCCGGGGATGGCCGAGCCCGCCCTCTGTATGCCCGACGGCCACCAGGGGTACGGCTTCCCCGTCGGCGGCGTCGGCGCGATCGACGCCCGGACCGGCTGTATCTCGCCCGGAGCGGTCGGCTACGACATAAATTGCGGCGTGAGGATGGTAAAAACTAATCTCACGTACGACGACGTGCGCGGCCGCGAGTCCGAACTCGTCGACGCCCTCTTCGAGGCGATCCCCTCCGGGCTCGGGGGCGGCGGCGTGATCGGCGGCGACGCCGACGCGATCGAGGGCGCATTGGAGCGCGGCGTCGAGTGGGCCGTCGAGCGGGGGTACGGGATCGAGAGCGACCTCGCGCGCTGCGAGGACGAGGGGCGGCGGCCCGACGCCCGGCCGGAGTACGTCTCCCAGAAGGCGATGGACCGCGGGCGCAACCAGATGGGCTCGCTCGGGTCGGGGAACCACTTCCTGGAGGTCCAGCGCGTCACCGACGTGTTCCTGCCCGAGGTCGCCGAGGCGTACGGGCTCACCGAGGACGGGATCGTCGTCCTGATCCACTGCGGGAGCCGCGGACTCGGCCACCAGACCTGCAACGACTACCTGCGGCGGATCGAGAAGGAGCACGGCGACCTCCTCGACTCCCTGCCGGACAAGGAGCTCGCGGCCGCGCCCGCCGGCTCGGCGCTGGCCGAGGAGTACTACGGCGCGATGGGGGCGTGCATCAACTTCGCGTGGGTGAACCGCCAGCTGATCACCCACCAGGCCCGCGAGACGTTCGGCGAGGTGTTCGACGCCGATCCGATCGAGGACCTCGGGATGGAGCTCCTCTACGACGTCGCGCACAACATCGCGAAGAAGGAGACCCACGACGTCGGCGTCGACGCCGACGGGCGCCCCGCGGTCGGCGACGAGGCCGTGGACCGCGCGGATCGAGAGCTGTACGTCCACCGCAAGGGCGCCACGCGCGCGTTCCCCGCGGGCCACGAGGACGTGCCCGAGACGTACCGCGAGGTGGGCCAGCCCGTGATCATCCCCGGGAGCATGGGCGCCGGCTCGTACGTGCTCCGCGGCGGCGCGGAGTCGATGTCGGTGTCGTTCGGCTCCACCGCCCACGGCGCCGGCCGGCTGATGAGCCGGACGCAAGCGAAACAGGAGTTCTGGGGCGGCGACGTGCAGGACGACCTCGAGGACGGCCAGCAGATCTACGTGAAGGCGCAGTCGGGCGCGACCATCGCCGAGGAGGCCCCGGGCGTCTACAAGGACATCGACGAGGTGATCCGCGTGAGCGACGCGCTCGGGATCGGCGACAAGGTCGCGCGGACCTTCCCCGTCTGCAACATCAAGGGGTAGCGGCGGTCTCCGCCCGCCGCCGAGCGCTTTCGCGGCCGACCTTCTCTTCCCGGCGAGCGCTTTCGCCGCCGGCCGCTTATACCGGATGCCGCGGCCACGTCGCACCGAGATGTGCGACCACTCGCGGAACGATAGCTCGTCCGACGCGGTCTCGAGACGATCCCTGCTCGGCGGCGTCGCCGCCGTCGCCGGCGGCGGCCTCGCCGGGCTCGGCGCGCTCGCGGCGTCGAGCGAGCCGGCGGCCGCAGTCGACGGCGACCCCGCCGCCTTCGAGGCGGGCGACGCGCCGACCGTCACCAGCAACGACGGGCGGATCGACTCCGTCTACCTCTCGCCCGCCCTCGACGTGTCGTGGACCGACTTCTCCGCCGGCGTCGAGCGCGTGACGCTCGTGCTCGCCGTCGGGAGCGACGCCGGCGTCGACGAGGTGTACCGGGAGACGCTGACCGCGTCAGACCCGGACGCGACGCCCGGCGACGTCGCGGCGGTGGGGAGCGCCGACGGCGGGAAACCGGACGGGACGGCGCCCGACTTCGCGGCGGTCGACGGCGGCCTCACCGCCCGGTTCGAGCGCGCCGACGCGACCGCCCGCGGCGACGCGGTGACGAGCGAGTCGCTCGGTGACCCGAACTTGGCCGGCGGCGAGAGCGCGACGACGACCCTCGACGTCGTGTTCCGCGCGGACGTCGTCGGCGGCGGCGACGAGGCGACCGTCGTGCGCACGACGACCGTCGACGTGACGGTCGAGAACCCCGCCGGCGACGCGACGGCCGGCGGTGAGGTCGAGGTGGACGCCGCGTAGGACGGGGCGGTTCCGGCCCGCTCAGAGGTGCATTCCGCCGTCGACTTCCAGCACCTCGCCGTGGACGTACTCGTTGTCGATCAGGTAGCGGACGGAGTGGGCCACGTCCGCCGGCTCGCAGGCGTACTCGGGGAGGTGGGTGTCGACGTTCTCGTGGCCGCGAAACTCGATCCCTTCGAGGTAGTCGAGGATGACGTCGTTGAGGTCGGTCTCGACGGGACCGGGCGCGACCGCGTTGACCTGCACGCCGTCCGGGCCGAGCTCCCGAGCGAGCGCGCGCGTCAGCCCGTGAACCCCGGCCTTGCTCGCGGCGTAGCTGGCGTCCACCGTCCCGAGCGTGCCGCCGACGCTGGAAAGGAAGACGAGATCGCCCCCGGCCGCCCTGAGGTGCGGCGCCGCCGCGCGGGTGACGCGGAACGCCCCGGAGAGGTTGGTGTCGATCACCGACTCCCACTCGGCGTCGGTCGTCTCTTCCAGCCGGTTCGGGCGCGTGATCCCGGCGTTGTTGACGACCGCGTCTAGCGAGTCGAACGCGTCGACGGCGGTCTCGACGAGTCGGTCCGCGGCCGCGGACTCGGAGATGTCGGCCCGCACCGTGACGGCCTCTCCGCCCGCCTCGCGGACCCGCTCCGCCGTCTCGTCCGCGGCCTCCTCGTCCGACCGGTAGTTGACGACGACGTCGCGCTCGGCGAGCTCGACCGCGATTGACCGCCCGATTCCGCGACTGCTTCCGGTGACCAGTATCGCCATACCCACACGTGTGATTAATGGTTAATACCACTAACGAATACAAAACCGCGATCGGGCGGAGCTCGGTCGCTGCGGATCGCAGTCGCTTGCGACCGAACGCGGGCCCCCGTCAGCGCTCTCGCTTCGCCTCTCGGCCGAGCTCCTGCTCGACCGCTTCGACCTTCCGGTCCGCGGTCGTCTCCGCGGTCCGCTTGTCGTCGATCTTCAGCACCGTCGAGACGCGGTCGCCGTCGACGGCGTCGTGGGCGGCCGCGGCGGCGGCGAACACCGTCTCGGCGTCGTCGGCCTCGATCACGGTCCCCATCGGGTTCGTCTCGTAGCTCACGTCGAACGCGTCGAGCGCGGCGACCGCCTTCGCGACCTCGCTCGCCATGCTGTCCTCGATCACCGGCGCGACGCTCAACAGCGCGACTGTGGTCATGGTCGCGGATCCGCGCCGCCGACACTTAAATCGGCGCGCGCGGCGGAACCCGCGTCGACCCCTACTCGAGCGCGTCCCGCAGGAACGACAGCTGGTGCCCGACCGCCGGCTCGAAGTCCTCGCCGAGCGGGGAGAAGTGGTCCGCGGGCATGGTGACGACCGTCCCGCGCGAGAGCGACTCGCCGGCGTCGACGACAGCCTCGCTGTCCACGATTGCGTCGTCGGTCCCGGCCAAGAGGAGGGTCGGCGCCCGGATCTCGTCGAGCCGCCCGACGGGTCGGTAGTTCGCGACCCGCAGCAGCGACCGCGCCGGCGTCTCGTTGCGCCACGTCGACTCGCGGTCGACCAGGTCCAGGTACTTCCGTTTCGTCCCCGGCTCAGTGATCGCCGCGAGCTCCTCGGTACCGCCCACGATCGGGACGCTCCGGCCGCGACCGAACCGGTGACCGACCAGGTCGCGGAGCCCGGCGATCCCAGAGCGCGCGAGGTACTTCGCGCCTCGGCGTCGGGCGATCGCGCGGCCGTCGAGCATCGGGACCGCGCCGATCACGGCGTCGACGTCGGCGCGCTCCGCGGCGAGCGCGAGGACGTGCGCCGCCGACAGCGACGCGCCCCAGAGCACGAGTCCGCGCCCGACGGCGTCGACGCGGCGGACGCGGTCAATCGCGGCCGCGTAGTCGGCGCGCTGGTCCGCGGGGTGGACCGCCTGCGAGTCGCCGTCCGAGGCGCCGAACTCGCGGTAGTCGAAGCAGAACGCCGCGTAGCCGGCGTCGGCGAACCGCTCCGCGACCGCCGGGTAGCCGAAGCTCCGCTCCGCGCCGAGGCCGGGCGCCATCACGATCACCGGGGGGTCGTCGCCGTCGCCGCCCGGGAGGTAGAGGGTGCCGCGGCAGGTGTCACCGTCGACGTCGAACGCGAGCGCACGGGTGGCGAACCGCTCGCGGGGCGGCCGGGCGAGGCGGCGCTGCGCGCGGTTCACCGGGTTCCGGCGGGTCACGATCGGTCCCCGGAATCCGCGCGGTCGCCGTCGCCGCGGGCGGCATCGTCGTCGTCGGCCTCCGCCGCGGCCGGATCTTCGTCGTCGGCCGCCGCGGCCGGATCTTCGTCGTCGGCCTCCGCCGCGGCCGGATCTTCGTCGTCGGCCGCCGCCGCGGCTTCGTCCGCGTGCGACAGCGTCTCCAACACGCGCGTCGAGAACTCCGTCTCCGAGATCTCGTACGCGGCCAGCGCCTCGAACCACTCCGGCTCCGCGCGCCACGTCCCGAGGACGTCGCCGGGCGCGCGGACGACCGTCGCCTCGACCCGGACGGGGTCCCACTCGTCGGCCTCGGCGCGGTCGATGAGCGCGTTGAGGGCGCGCCCGATCTCGGGGTGGTGCACCTCGCGGCCGGGAAACGCCGTCATGTACGTGAGCTCGAGCGGGTCGCCGCCGTCGATCTCCTCGACGCTGATCCCGTAGCTGCGGAGCGCCGGCTCCACGTCGGTCGTCTGCTCGTCGCCGGTCATACGGGACGGTCGACCGGACGGAATAAATCGCTACCGGCGTCGCTCGGTGCGAGAGAAGTTCTCGGTCCGTCGAAAGCCGCGGACGGGGGATGGCCGCCGCGCGCGGCGGCCGTGATCGGAGTTGTCAGAGGCACACGATTGTCCCGCGCGGCCGGTTTGTTCTACTTCGTGAAATCATATAAACGCTCGGGAGGCGGTCCTTCTGGTTCCTCCGCTCCGGAACTCGTGCCCGCCTCGACGCGGTCCGCCGAACCGGGCATGCTTTATCACCGTCGCGGGACAGGATCGGATATGATCCGGGGCGCGTCGTCGGTCCTTCCGCGGTCCGCCGACGCCGCCGGCGTCCTCGTCGTCGGCGGCTTCCTGACCCTGCTGGCGTGGGTGGCCACGCCGGTCTGGGTCGGCGGCGTCCTCGCCGTCCCGCCGCTCGTCGTCCTCGCGCCGCTCGCGCTCGCGCCCGCCTTCGTGCTCCGCGGGTACCTCGTCCGCGTCGTCGCCGGCGGGGGCGCGACCGGGAACCGGGAGGGCGCGCCGCCGTTCGTCGCCTGGAACGAGCTCTATCGGGACGGCGCGAAATCGGTCCTGCTGAGCGCGCTGCTGCTCGCGCCGTTGGCGCTGCTGTTCGCGGTCGCGGCGCTCGCGTTCGCCGCCGTCGAGACCGGGGCCGTCGACCTCGCCCCCGCGACCGGTCTCGCCGAGCGCGCGCTCGGCCCGAGGAGCGCTCCCGCCGTCCTCGGCGCCGGCGGCGGGCTCCTGAGCGTCGCCGTCGCGGCGTACCTCCTCGCGTTCGCGTACGTCAGGCCGGCGGCGCTCGCCGCGTTCGCCGCGTCCGGACGGCTCCGCGACGCCCTCCGTCCGGGGCGGGTCGCCGCCGTCGCCGGCTCGGCGGAGTACGCGACGACGTGGCTCGTCGCGGTCGCGGCGCTCGGCGCGGGGTACGCGCTGGCCGCGCCGCTCGTCCCGCTCGTCGCCGGCGTCCCGCTCGCCTTCGCCGTCCGGGTCGTCGCGCACGCGCTCTACGGCCGCGGCGCCGCGGACGCGATCGAGTTCGACGCCGCTGAGCCGTCCGAGCCAGCCGAGTCGGCCGACTCACCGGCGGCGGGAGCGTCCGAGTCGCCCGCGCCTCCGTCTGCGTCTCCGACCGCGGCGTCGGGAGCGCCCCCGGAGCCCGCGGACCCCTCCCCCGACCGGTTCGACGGCGGGTCCCGGCGATCGGCGACCGAGGCGTCGGCGGCGGTCCAGACCGGTCGGACGGTCCCGATCGGCGCCGACCGAGGGGCGCGGACCGGGGTCGACTCCGCCGGCTTCGAGTGGAACGCCGAAGGCGACGTGGAGAGCGGTGACGAGCGAGCGCCGCCACCCGGCGACGGACACGGCGGTGACCGCGCCGAGCGGGGAGGGACCGACCGCCGGGACACCGACCGCGGGGGCGCCGCCGACGGGTTCGACTGGAGCGCGCCCGTCGACGCGGAAGACAAGAGTTGATACGAGCGCGGGCGAACGGTCGCCCATGCGCATCTCCGACCGGGGCTACGGCGAGGAGGGCCGGGAACGGCTCACCCTCGTCCCCGAGAATGTCGACGACCTCTGGCACCTCGCGCACGTCCTCGAACCGGGTGACCTCGTCGAGGGGGACACCACGCGCCGGATCCAGCGGAACGACGACCAGATGCGGGACACCGGCGGCCAGCGCGAGCACCTGTTCGTCACGCTGGAGGTCGACGACGTGGAGTTCGCCCGGTTCGCCAACCGGCTCCGCGTCGGGGGCGTGATCGTCGCCTGCTCCCGCGAGGACCAGCTCAACGCCCACCACACGCTCAACGTCGAGGAGCACGACGAGATAACGGTCGAGAAGCACTTCAAGCCGGACCAGACCGAGCGGCTGGAGGAGGCGACGGAGGCCGCCGAGAACCCCGACGTCGCCATCGCGACCGTCGAGGAGGGGGCCGCCTACGTCCACACGGTCCAGCAGTACGGCACCGAGGAGTACGCCTCGTTCACGAAGCCGACGGGGAAGGGAGAGTACTCGCGGCCCCGCGAGGAGCTGTTCGCGGAGCTCGGCGAGGCGCTCGCGCACCTCGACGCCGACGCCGTGATCCTCGCGGGCCCGGGGTTCACGAAGAACGACGCGCTCGACTACGTCACCGAGGAGTACCGCGACCTCGCCGACCGGATCACCACGGTCGACACCTCCGCCGCCGGCGACCGCGGCGTCCACGAGGTGCTCAAGCGCGGCGCGGTCGACGAGGTGCAGAAGGAGACGCGGATCTCGAAGGAGGCGAACCTGATCGACGAGCTGACCGAGAACATCGCGCAGGGCGCGAAGGCGACGTACGGCCCCGAGGACGTGGCCGAGGCGGCCGACTTCGGCGCGGTCGAGACCCTGCTCGTGGTCGACGACCGGCTCCGCACGGAGCGACAGGAGGAGGGCGACTGGTCGATCGACGTCAACGAGGTGATCGAGTCGGTCGAACAACAGGGCGGCGACGTGGTCGTCTTCTCCTCCGAGTTCGCGCCCGGCGAGCAGCTCTCGAACCTCGGCGGGATCGCCGCTATCCTGCGGTATCGGCTGGAGTGACGAGCCCGGGAGGGCGGTCGCCGTTCCCCCGAAAGCACTTACCGATCATCGGTGCAGTCGACGTATGCGACGACGCACCGCGATCCGGGCCGCGGTCCCCCTCTGCGCCGGGCTCGCCGGCTGTTCGGGACTGCGATCGAGGTCGCAGTCGCTCTCCCTGACCGTGTTCAACGGCTCCGAGCGCTCGTACGCGATCGAGCTGACGATGTCGCGGGCGGGCGGCGACGGCGACAGAAGCGACGCCAGAGCCTTCTCCGGACGGATCGAGGTCGGGCCGAACGGGGAGGCCGCGCGCGAGGTCGCGGTCGAGCGAGCCCGGTACCTCGTCGAGTACGCCGTCTTCGAGGACGACAGCCGCCTGACGGACCGAGACCACGTTCACTACTATCCGGACGACGAGGGCGAGGACGGAGGTCTGGCGTTCGATATCGACTCCTCGGGGACGCTGACCAGACGCTGGTGAGGCCCGCTCGTCGACGATCGCCCCCGAACCGCCGAACGCCGGCCGCGAGCGCGTCGAACGAGCGGCGCGGGGTCACCTCCCCGTGAGCGCCTCGCTCGCCGGGGCGAAATCGATCGTCTCTCCCCGACCCGCCTCGCTCGCCCGTTTATAAAGCATATACGCGGCCGCGACCGTCTCGATCCCGGTCCCGCCGGAGTCGAACACGGTGACCTCGTCGTCGCTCGTCCGCCCCGGATGCTCGCCGGCGACGACCTCGCCGAGGTCGGCCGCGACGTGGTCCTCGTCGACGAGCCCCGCCTCGACCGCGGCGAGGAACGAGCCCGCGTCCTGGGTCGCTCGCTCGCGGATGTCGGGGACGTACGTCGCCCGGGCGACCAGCTCGGGCGGGAGCTCGTTCTTCCCCGGCGTGTACTGCCCCATCGCCGTGACGTGGGTGCCGGGCTCGACGTCGGCGTCGTCGACGACGGGGTCGCTCGCGCTCGTCGCCGTGATCACCACGTCGGCGCCGGCGACCGCCTCGCTCGCGCTCGCGACCGCCGTGACGTCTGGCTCGATCCGGTCGGCGAACTCCTCGGCGAACGCCTCGCGGTTCTCGACGGTCGGCGAGAAGACGCGGACCGCCTCGAACTCCCGGACGGTCGCCGTCGTCGCGAGCTGACCGCGGGCCTGCGCGCCGCTGCCGATCACGGCGACCTCCGTCGCGTCGTCGCGGGCGAGCGCGTCGACCGCCGTCGCTCCCGCGGCGCCCGTCTTAAACGGGTTCATCGAGGCGCCGTCGAGCACCGCGAGCGGCTCCCCCGACTCCGCGTCGAACAGCGGGGTCATGAACCACGCGTCGCCCGCGCCGAAGCCCGCGGAGTAGGTGTACCCGCCCATCGCGCCCGTCTCGGGGAGGATCGCGGCGTACGTCGTCAACATGCCGGGCGGGTCGCGGCTGAGCAGTTTCGTCCGCGGCTCCGCGGCCGCGCCCTCACCGATCTGACGGTACGCGTCGCGCACGGCGGCGACGTACTCCGCCGGCTCGGCGAGGTCGTCGACGTCCGCGCTCGCGAGGAACAGCGTCTCGGTCATACCGCCCCTCTCGGGAGCGGGGAACTAAACCGTGCAGGAAAGCGGCACGGAACGCGGCGGCGCCGATCGTCGGTCGCACGGGTCGACCGGCGTCCCGCTACCGAGCGGGTCAGTCGGAACCGCCGGCTCCCGATCGACCGGCCCGCGACCGGCCGGTCCGCGAACGGTCGACCGCGCGGTCGATCGAGTCACTGACCGACTCGTCGCGAGGGCGATCGGCCTCCCCGGGGACGCCGGTGACCGGGTTCCGGACGAACATCGCGTGGAACATGACGCCCCCCGCGACGAGGGCGCCCCCGGGAAGCGCGGCCGTCAACGACAGTCCGATCAGGTTCAGGACGGCGGTCACACCGATCAACGCGGCCGGAATAAGCCCGAGGACGTAGTCGTAGTACCCAGTCATACTCTACCACGATCTACGATAAAATCACTATTAAATTTTTCTCAGGGTTCGGCGTGACACCTTCGCTGATAATCTTGAAGCCGTGCATAAGTTATGGAAATCATCACCGCGGCAGACGCGGGCCGGCGAACCGCCGATCCGGCGGCTTTCGGACCGGGTTCGAGGCGGTCGGAGAAGCGACGGAATCGGACTGAGAAGGGGATCGGGGCGCGGCGGTCGAACCGCCGGGGCGCGTCTCTATCGGAGCTTGAAGTACAGGGCGCGCCAGCCGCCGAGGAACGCCGACCCCGCCACGAGCATGACGACGGCGAAGCTCAGTTCGGCGCCGCCGCGGAAGACGAACGCGCGGAGCCCGAGTCCGACGACGGCGGCCGGGATCCACGACCGGATCGCGAGCGGCACCGACGACTTCGCCGTCTCCGCGGCGCCGGCGGAGTACGCGCCGACGACCGGCGCGATCAGGGCCCAGGCGATCAGGAACGGCGCGTAGACGCCGGGCAGGTACAGCGGGTTCGCCGTGAGGAACTCGACCGAGGTGTGGTTCAGCGTCCCGATGGTCAACATGACGATCAGCGCGATCAGGTCGCCGACTAGGAGCGGCGCGGCGGCGCGGTCGAGGCGATTCGAGAGGAACGACGAGTCGGCCATGCCGACCACTCCGCGGCGCCCCTACTTTGTACGCACGGATTCGGTCGGGCGGTCGCCGCGCCGGCGAGCGTCGCCCGCCGACCGCCACATCGCCCGCCGACCGCCACATCGCCCGCCGACCGCCGTGTCGCCCGCCGCCCGCCGCGTCGTCTACTCGTACAGCGGGTGCTCCTCGCAGAGCTCGACGACCCGCTCGCCGACCTCGTAGATGACGTCGTCGCTGTCGACGTCGTCGACGACGCGGTAGATGAGGTCGCCGACCTCCTCGATCGCCGCCTCGTCGAACCCGCGGGTCGTGAGCCCGGCGGTCCCCGCGCGGATCCCCGAGGGGTTGAACGGCGAGCGCGTCTCGCCGGGGACGGTGTTCCCGTTGAGCACGATGTTCGCGGCCGCCAGCGCGTCCTCGGCGTCGCCGCCCGGCAGGTCCGGGTGCGAGTCGCGGAGGTCGACCAACACGAGGTGGTTGTCGGTGCCGCCGGAGACCAGGGAGAGGCCGTGGCCCTGAAGCGTCTCGGCGAGGGTCTCGGCGTTGTCCACGACCCGTCGCGCGTACTCCTCGAACTCGGGTTCGAGCGCCTCCTTGAACCCCACCGCCTTGCCGGCGACGTTGTGCATGAGCGGACCGCCCTGCCCGCCGGGGAACACCGCCTTGTCGATGTCGTCGGCGTGCTCCGCGTCGCACATCACGATCCCGCCGCGGCCGGCCCGGATCGTCTTGTGGGTCGAGCCGGTGACGAAGTCCGCGACGCCGACCGGCGAGGGGTGGACGCCGGCGGCGACGAGCCCGGTGATGTGCGCGATGTCCGCGAGGTGGTAGGCGTCGACCGCGTCGGCCGCGGCCTGGATCTCCTCCCAGTCGACGGTGCGCGGGTACGCGGAGTAGCCGGAGACCACGATGTCGGGCTCGAACTCCTCGGCCGTCTCGCGGAGGTCCTCGTAGTCGATGTACCCGGTCTCGGGGTCGACCTCGTACTGCTCGACCTCGTACATCTGCCCGGTGAAGTTCGCGGGGTGACCGTGCGAGAGGTGACCGCCGTGGCTCAGCTCCAGCGAGAGGATCTTGTCGCCCGGGTCGAGCGTCGCGTAGTACACCGCCTGGTTCGCCTGCGTCCCGGAATGTGGCTGGACGTTGACGTGCTCGGCGCCCCACAGCTCCTTCGCGCGCTCGATCGCGAGCTCCTCGACCTCGTCGGCGTACTCGCAACCGGCGTAGTAGCGCTCACCGGGGTACCCCTCGGCGTACTTGTTCGTGAGGACGCTCCCCTGCGCCTCAAGCACCGCCTCGCTGACGTGGTTCTCGCTGGCGATCATCGCGAGCGTCTGTTCCTGTCTGTCGCGCTCGCCGGCCAGCGCGTCGGCGACCGCCGGATCGACCTCTCGGACGTGCTCGTTGTCCATGTACGAATGCCGGTGCGATCGCGCATTAATCCTTCCGTCGCGGCGTCGCTTTCGCGGCTCCCGGGACGGCGTCTCCGCCCCCCACTCCGTCGGACCCGCGATTCCCGCTCCGCCGCGCCCGCGATCCTCGCTCCGCGGGGCCCGCGATCCCCGCTCCGCCGCGCCCGCGATCCCCGCTCCGTCGGACCCGCGATCCCCGCTCCGCCGCTCTCGGGGCTCTCGCTCGGCCGGACCCGCGACCCGCTCGCCGTTTCGCCCGCGCCCGCGGCGACCCGTTCCGCCGCCCGATTCCGAGCCAGATCGCTGAATACGCCGTTTTCGGCCGTTTTGGCGGCTGAAAACCCGTTGTTCACTCCTCCAATCCCGTTAATATTAAATAGATATCTGGCTTTTATCCGGGAAGATAGATGGTGTCGAATTTACTGGAGACGGACGTCGAGAACGTCCTCGACACGGCGTTCGCCGGCGACGACGACGAGCTCCTCGTCGTCGACCCGTCCGCGGAGACGATCGTATCGCTCGTCGAGGCGGCGACCGGCCGAGACGACTTACCGACCCTGTCGATGCTGGCGGACGAACGCACGCTGAAGGCGGTGACGGACGACTTCCTCGTCGCGTCGAAGGCCGCCGACCTCGTCGCCGACGGGTCGCTCGGGCTCCGCGTGCTCTCCGCCGACGTCGACAACGCGCTGTTCGTCTCCCCGTCGCGAGTCGTGGTCCTCGTGAGCGCCGGCGAGCACGTCGCCGCGCTCTCGACCGAGGAGGACGACTTCGTCGACGAGGTGTTCGCGACGCACCGCGACGCCTTCGAGGCGGCCGAGACGTACGGGCTCCGGACCCCGGCGCTCAGCCGCGTCCGCGAGACGATGGCCGCCGAGATCGGCGAGGCCACCCGCGACGACTTCGACGCCGTCCTCGCGTCGATGGAGTCGGCGGACGCCGCGCTCGACGAGGTGACCGTCTCGCTGCTCGTCGCCGCGAAGAACGACGTCCTCCTCTACGACATCTCGAAGTGGGGCGAGGACGTCGGGATCGCCTCGAAGGCGACGTTCTCCCGGACGAAGACCCGACTGGAGGACCTCGGTATCATCGACACCGAGAAGGTCCCGATCGACGTCGGTCGACCCCGCCTCCGGCTCAAGCTCGGCGACGAGCGGCTCCACGGCGTCGACGCCGACGAGCTCGCGGCGGTCGCGAGCGACCTGATGGCGTAACCGGGACACCGTCTCCGCCCGCGACGCTCCTACCCGCGGCTTTTTTTCGCTCCTTCGCGTCGACCGGGACATGGACATCGGACTTGTCGGCGAGGGGCCCGCGGTCGACGCCGTCGCGACCGCGCTCGGCGACGTCGACGTGAACGTGATGCCGGTCGAGCCGGGGCTGCTGGACGGCTTCGACCTCGCGGTCGTGGTCGACACCGCCGGGTCGGACGCGTTCGCGGCCGCGAACGACGCCCTCGACCGATGGGTCGGGATCGAGGTCGGCGGCGTCGGCGGCGTCCCGCTCGCCGACGTCGACGCCGCGGTGACCGTCTTCGGCGAGGCCTGCTACGACTGCCTCCGAGCCAGGGTCGCGAGCGGCGGCGCGGAGCCGGCGGACGCCACCCAGGGCCGCCGGTCGGCGGTGCGCTACGCCGGCGCGCTGGCCGGGCGCCGCGTCATCCGGCTGCTCGCCGGCGACCCGGTCGCCGACACGGTCGTCGAGGTGCCGGGCCCGGAGCGGACGCTCCTCCCGGCCCCCGGCTGCGACTGCGGCGACGCCCCCGGCGACGTGCTCCCGCGGGAGCACGCGGACCGCGCCCTCGACGACTCGATCGACCGCGCCGAGCGGGCGGTCGACCCTCGGATCGGCGCGCTCTCGGAGGTGGGCGAGCGGGAGTCGTTCCCGGTGCCGTACTACGTCGCGCGCGTCGCCGACACGACGCCGTTCTCCGACGCGCGGGCCGCCGAGTTCGGCGGCGGCGTCGACGCCGGCTGGGACGCGGCGTTCATGAAGGCGCTCGGCGAGGGGTTAGAGCGGTACGCGGCGGGCGTCTACCGCGAGTCGGCGTTCACGCGCGCGCCGGCAGCGAACGTCCCGAACCCGGTGCCGCCGGACGCGTTCGTCCGTCCCGACGACGCCGAGCCGTACGACCGCGACGACGCCCTCGCGTGGGTGACCGGCGAGGCCCTCGCGACCGGCGAGCCAGCGAGCCTCCCGGCGGAGTTCGTGCAGTTCCCGCCGCCGGAGCGCCGGTACCGGCCCGCGATCACGACCGGGCTCGGCCTGGGGAACTCCGGCCCGGGGGCCGCGCTGTCTGGGCTGTACGAGGCGATCGAGCGCGACGCGACGATGACGAGCTGGTACTCGACGACGGAGCCGCTCGGGCTGGAGGTCGAGGACGCGACGTTCGCCGAGCTGGAGAAGCGCGCGCGGGCCGAGTCGCTCGCGGTGACGCCGCTGCTCGTGACGACCGACGTCGACGTGCCCGTCGTCGCCGTCGGCGTCCACCGCGGGGGCGACTGGCCCCGGTTCGCGGCCGGATCTGGCGCCGACCTCGACCCGGTCGCCGCGGCCCGGAGCGCGCTCGCGGAGGCGCTCCAGAACTGGACGGAGCTCCGGTCGATGGGCCCGGAGGCGGCCGCGGAGGAGGGCGCCGCGATCGGACACCACGCCGACTTCCCGGCGGAGACGCGGGCGTTCTTCGACCCGGACGCGAGCGTCTCCGCCGACGCGCTCGGCGAACCGGAGCTCTCCGGGACCCCGGAGCTGGAGGCCGTCGTCGACCGCGTCGAGACGGCTGGACTGGAACCGTACGTCGCCCGGATCACGACGCGGGACCTCGCCGGGATGGGGTTCGAGGCGGTCCGGGTGCTGGTCCCGGGCGCGCAGCCCCTGTTCACCGGCGAGCCCTTCTTCGGCGACCGCGCCCGCGACGTGCCCCGGTCGATGGGGTTCGAGCCCGACCTGGATCGGACGTACCACCCGTTCCCGTAGCCGGCGGCGTCGCTTCCGCCGTCCGGCGCTCCGTCTGCTTCCGCCGTCCGGCGCTCCGTCTGCTTCCGCCGTCCGGCGCTCCGCTCGCCCCCTCCCCGCCTGCCCCACCCGCTCTATTTAAGTCGGTCCCGGCCGCCGACTCTCTCATGGACGTCGTATCCGACGCGGACGTCGAGGCGGTCGAGGCGGTCGACGACGTGTTCCTCACGCAGGGCGCGGTCGGCGAGGACACCAGCATCCAGCGGTTCGTCATCGATCCCGGCGCCGAAGTGCCCGAGCACGACCACCCGCACGAGCAGATCGGCGCGGTCACCGAGGGGGCGCTCACCTTCGTCGTCGACGGGGAGGAGTTGGTCGTCGAGGCGGGCGACACCTACAGCATCCCCGGGGGCGAGCCGCACGGGGCGCGCAACGACGGTGACGAGACGGTCGTGGGGTACGACATCTTCTCGCCGCCCCGCGCGAACCCGGACTGGCGGGAGTGAGCGGCGACGGACCGACTTATAAATCGACGGCGGTGTGGTGGCGCGTGCCGGCGAGCGCCTGAAAGGCGCGAGTCGCACGCGCGAGGGAGTCGCGAACGGAGTGAGCGACGAGGCTGGGGAGGCGTGAGGTTCGGTGCCGTGCGGTCGGGCGGGACTCAAAGGGGCAGTCGCGAGGCGGGCGCAGGCGACGGAAGCACTGGAAGGAGCGAGCACCGCGAGCGACTGAAGCGCGCAACGAGCCGCGCGAGCCCTCGGGGCTGGGGCTTTGGCGGCGTTCACCGTCGATCCGTCGTCAACAGTTTATAAGTGAGCGACCGGGGCTTCGGAGGCGGTCTCCCCGCCCGTGTCGTTCACGGACCGACAAACGCGGTCAGGGGCAACTCCCGCCACTGTCACGCACCCTTTATCAATCGACTCCCAAACGCGGGCAACGATGGCACGCGCGAGCGCCGGCGCCCGGCTCCACTTCGGCTTCTGTAACCTCAGCCTCTCGCACGAGCGGCTGTACGGCGCTCTCGGCCTCGGTCTCGCGGAGCCTCGCGTCGTCGTCGACGCCGAGCCGGCCGGTCGGGTCAGCGTCGAGGCGGCCGACGGGGGCGACGCTCCGGCGACCGACTCCGCCGTCCGCGACGACGTCTCCGGGTACGCCCGCACCGCCGTCGACCTGCTCGGCGTCGACGGCGCGCGCGTCGCCGTCCGCGAGTCGCTGCCGCGCCACGCCGGCCTCGGAAGCGGGACCCAGCTGGCCGCGGCGACGCTCGCGGCGATCGCGGTCGCCCACGGGGAGGAGCCTCGCGTCCGCGAACGCGCCCCGGCGCTCGGTCGCGGCGGGCGATCGGGGGTCGGCGTCGCGACGTTCGAGGCGGGCGGGGTCGTCCTCGACGCCGGCCACCCGACCGCTCGGTTCACGACCGACCGCCCCGCGGACGGCGAGTGGACCGTCCCGCCGGTGGCGGCCCGCCACGACGTCCCCGACGACTGGCGATTCCTGCTCGTGCGCCCCGACGCCGACCCGGGCCGGAACGGGAACGCGGAGGACGACGCGATGCGGACCGCGATCGAGCGCGCGGAGCCCGGGCTCGCCGACCGGATCGGCGGGATCGTCACGCGGCGAGCGCTCCCCGCGGTCGCGACCGGGAACGCCGAGCGGTTCGGCGCGGCGGTCGCGGAGATCGGCCGGCTCAACGGCGCGTGGTACGCCGACGAACAGGGCGGCGTCTACCGGCCGCCCGTCGGCGACGTGGTGGCGTCGCTGTCGGCGTCCGCGTCGGTGTTCGGCGCGGGGCAGTCCTCCTGGGGCCCGACCGTGTACGGCGTCACGGACGCCGCCAACGCCGACGCCGCGGCGGCGGCGGGCGAGCGCGCGCTCGACGAGGCGGGCGTGGCAGGATCGGTCGCGGTCGTCCGCGCGGCCGAGGGCGGGGCGCGGCTGACCGACTGACCGAGCCGTCGCCGTCCCCGCGGCTCTCCGGTCGCCGGCGACACCCCCACACGAGCAACAACACTAAGCGGGGCGGCGACCCCGTACGGGACATGACGAGCGTTCCGTTCGGCGTCGCCCGCCTCGACTCGATCCTCGGCGGCGGCGCGCCGCCGGGCAACGTCGTGCTGCTCGCCGGCGAGTCCGGGGCGGGCGCGCGCGAGTTCCTGTACACCAGCGCGGCGATGAACGCCCTCGGGCGCGCCGACGCGGAGCTGTTCGACCTCTACTACGGCGACCTCCCGGCGGACGCCGCGCTCCCCGACGAGGTCCACTACCTGTCTTTCACCGCGGACACGGACGCGCTCACCCGGGAGATGCGGTTCACGATGGCCGACGAGATCGTCGACGCCGCGATCGGCGAGATCGATTTCCGGGACCTCTCGCCGGAGTACTTCCAGCTGAGCCCGATCCCCCGCGACTGGTACGAGGACGAGACGGCGTCGATCACCGAGCTGGGCGACCGCGGGGAGTACGAGGACGTGCTCACGGCGTTCGGCGACTACCTCTCGGCGAACGCCGACGGCAGCTTAGTCTGCATCGACTCCGTCACCGACCTCGTCTCGATGGTCGACGAGGACACGAAGTGGAGCGACGTGTCGATGGTGATGAAGGGGCTCAAGAAGGCCGCCTACCAGTGGGGCGGGCTCATCCTCGTGTTGGTGAACACCGACTCGCTCACCGACCGGGAGTTCGGCGCCCTGATGGACGCCGCCGGCGGCACGCTCCAGTTCACGTGGGAGAGCGGCGGCTCCCAGCGCGCCCGGACCATGTTCGTCCGCGAGTTCCGCGGCGTCCTCTCTCGACTGGAAGCGGAGAACATCGTCCGGTTCGAGACCGAGATCCACGAGGGCGGATTCGACATCAGCGACGTTCGGAAGATCCGGTGATGGGACTGGACGGGAGGGGAGGCCTAAATGTGACTGAATGGGACGTGACGGAACGGGACAGGACGTGACGGAACGGGACAGGACGTGACGGAACGGGACAGAACGGGACGCGAACCGCGCTCCGGCCTCACCGCTAACTATCGTTTCAGAGAATGACGCGACAGATTACTTAAGTCTCCCCGTTAAACAGAGCATAATGGCGGGGGACCTTCGATGAGCGACCTCGATCCGGCCGATAGGACGGTCGACGCCGCGACCGAGGCCGCCGCCGACGAGACCGGCGTCGACCGCGAGGAGCTGCTGAAGCGCGCGATCGTCGCGCTCGCGGAAGAGGAGGGAATCGACGTGCCGGACCGCGAGGAGGTCGCCGCGATCGAGTCGCGGCTCGACGACCTCGACGCCGAGGTCGACGAGAAGGTCGAGGACCTCCGAGAGCGCTTCGTCGAGCTCTACCGCGACCTGGAGGCGAAGGCGCCGGCCGACCACGCGCACGCCGAGACGGCGGAGCGGCTGGACGCGATCGCGGCCGACCTCGAACGGACCGCGGAGCGACTCGACGAACTCGAAGCGGACGCGGCGGCTCGGTCGACCGTTGACGAGGCGGTCGAGGGACGGGTCGACGACCTCGACGACCGGCTGGC
>NZ_NHPG01000143.1:8937-38363 GCF_002252965.1 Halorubrum sp. Ea1 | reverse complement strand
GGCGGAGCGGGAGAGGGTGGGCGGGGCTCTCGGAGCGACGAGCGCGGCGCGGTCAGTCGGCGGCGACGTGCGGCGTCGACTGCGCCAGGTCCAGCACCTCGTCGAAGAAGCCGAGCGAGTCGTGCGGCCCGGGGTTCGCCTCGGGGTGGTACTGGCGGGTGATGACGTCGAGCTCCTCGCTGTCGAGCCCCTCGACGGTGTCGTCGTTGACGTTCACCTGCGTCACCTCCAGCGGACCGGTGTCGTCGACCGTGTAGCCGTGGTTCTGCGTCGTCATCACGACCTTGTCGGTGCGGAGGTCCTTGACGGGCTGGTTGACGCCGCGGTGGCCGAACATCATCTTCTCGGTCGAGCCGCCGAGCGCGCTCGTGATCACCTGCTGACCGAGGCAGATTCCGGCCATCGGCAGTTCACCGGCGAAGGCGTCGACGACCTCCTGGGCGGCGACGAAGTTCTCCGGATCGCCCGGACCGTTCGAGACGAAGAGGACGTCGGGGTCGACGTCGGCCACGTCCTCGGGGGTCGCGTCGTACGGGAGGACGTGGACGTCCGCGCCGCGCTCGGTGAGCGAGGTGATGATCGAGCCCTTCGCGCCGCAGTCGAGCATCGCGACGTCGGCGGCGCCGCCGCCCTCGTGGACGGTCGGCTCGGTGACGGACACCTGCGCGCCGATGTCGACGTGGTCGCTCATCGGCTCGCACGCCTCCATCTCCGCGACCGCGTCTTCGGGGGCCACGTCCGGACCGGCGGCGATCCCGCAGGCCATCGCGCCCTCCTCGCGGACGGTCGTGACGATTTCGCGGGTGTCGACGTGGTCGACGGCGGGGACGTCCTCGCCGGCGAGCCACTCGGCGACGTCGTCGGTCAGCTCGCGGGCGATCGCCGCGCGCGGCTGGACCGACTCGGACTCGAATCGCTCGGTTCGGACGCCGTAGTTCCCAATCAGCGGGTACGAGAAGGTGAGTATCTGTTCGGCGTAGGAGGGGTCGGTGAGCGACTCCTCGTAGCCGGTGTACGCGGTCGTGAACACCAGTTCACCGCGGGTGCGCCCCGGCGCACGGGCGCGCGCTTCGAGCACGCGTCCGTCGGCCAGCGCGATATAGGCGTCCGACATTACGAGAAACGTACGCGCAAAGGGTAATAAATGCGTCGTTCGTAGATTCGTTACGATATTCGTAACGAGTAAGTCGCCGGGGTGAATGGTTCGGGTATGGACGACCTCGATCGCCGGATCCTCTCGATCCTGCGCCGGGACGCGCGAACCCCGTACACGGAGATCGCCGACCGAGTCGGCACCTCGGAGGGGACCGTGCGCAACCGCGTCGACCGCATGACCGAGGAGGGGATCATCGAGCGGTTCACGGTCACGACCCGCACCGGCAACGTGAAGGCGATGATCGAGATCTCGGTGGAGATGAACGTCGACACCGCCGCCGTCGGCGATCGGATGGTCGAGTGGGAGGAGGTGGACTTCGTCTGGCAGGTCTCCGGCGAGGAGGACGTCGTGCTCGTGGTCGACGCCGTCGACACGCGCGCCGTCAACGAGCTGATCTCGCAGGCCCGCGAGATGGACGAGGTGAAGTCGACCAAGACGCGGCTCATTCTGGACGAGCGACTCGGCTGATCCGGGTCGGTCAACCAAGTTGCCCGCGTCGGCGCCGTCGCTGGCGGGCGGAAAATAACGGAAAAAATTCGGACGAACGACGCCCCGTCGCCGGGAACGACGGACGTGAGTCGTCTATTCGAGCGTACCCTGAGTGACGAGCGTGTCGTCCTCCAGGTAGTGCTCGATGTGGTGGCCGTGCTCCTCGACGTCCATGAGGACCTCGCGGAGCAGCTCCTCGGTGTTGTAGTCGCCGAGGTTGTTGGCGAGCTGGATGTGCTCGCGGAGCATCTCGGTGATGTCACCGAACATCTCCAGGTCGTTCGCCAGCCCCGTCCTGATGTCGTAGGCGTCGGCGTCCTCGGGGCTCACCGGGGCGTGCTCCTCGTAGTTCGCGCCGCCCGACAGCGGCACGCCGCCGAGCGCCTGCGCGCGCTCGGCGATCACGTCGGCGCCCTCCTCGAGGTCCTCGGCGACCTCGCCGAGGTAGACGTGGATGTCGTGGAACTCGGCGCCCTCCACGAGCCAGTGGTGCTTCTTGATCTGATGGTACAGCACGTACGTCGCCGCGAGGTCGGTGTTGAGCGCGTCGACGAGCTGCTCGGCCTTCTCCTCGGGAACGCGGAGCGCTTCGCTCTCGTGGACGTCGCCGTAGCGTTGACGTGCCTCTTTCTGGGTGCTCATGTCTACCTCTACGTACGCGCGCGGGGCACTTAACTGTTTTCACGATTGTAATCAGATTTTAGTTTTCAAAAAATTATTTTTCTGTATTGTTCACGGCACCGACGAGTTCGCGCTGCTCGGCGAGCACGGTCCGGTCCAGCGTGGCGATCAGGTCCCGCTCGCCGCGGCCGAGTTCGGCGGCGACTCGACCGTCAGGGCGGGCGACGAGAGAGTTACCGGCGTAGCGGCGGCGATCGTTCCCGCGTTCGCCCCCCGACGCTGTCCCGCGTCCCGTTCGTCCGGCGCCGACTACCCACCGGACGCCGTCGAGGGCGCGCGCCCGGAGGAGGAGCCGCCAGTTCTGCGCGTGAGCGGCGGGCCACGCGCCCGCGACGAACAGCGCGTCGACGGCGCGGTCGGTGAACCACGCGCTCTCCGCCACGAAATTCAGGTCGTAGCAGGTCAACAGGCCGGTCCGACCGGCGGGGGTGTCGACCACGACCCGATCGGTGCCGGCGTCGACTCGCTCCGCCTCCTCGCCCCACAGGTGTCGCTTCCGGTAGACTGCCGCCCGCTCGTCCGGGGCTCCCGCGCCGCCGGAGAGGGTGCCGGCCGGCGGCACGTACGCGGTCGCGTTGAACAGCGCGTCGCCCGCGCGCTCCGCGTACCCCGCCGTCAGCGCCACGTTCCCTTCGTCGGCGACGTCAGCGAGCCGGTCGAGCGCCGCCTCCCGCTCCAGCGCCGCCTCGCGCAGCCGGTCGTCGTCGACGAACCCGGTCAGCGCGTACTCCGGGAAGACTGCGACGTCGACCCGGTCGGGCAGGGCGGCGACGCGGTCGCGGAGGCGGCCGAGGTTGCTGCCGACCGCGAGGTCGTCGACGGCGATCTGCGGCACGGCGACGATCGGCCCGTCGTCGGGATCGTCGGGAGCGTCGGGATCGATCACGGGGACCGATTGGACGGACGGCGGAATAAACGAACGGGGGCGCCCGCGAAGGGAAACGTCTTAATGGACTACGCGCGCAGTTCGTGGTGTATGAGCAACGGCGACGACGACCCGGCCGACGCCTCCGAGGAGGCCGACGCCGCGGACGACGCGGAGGAGGCGGGGGGCGCCGGCGAGTCGACGGACGCGGCCGCCGCGCCGACGCTTCCGGACGAAGCGACCGAGGACTCGCTGAACGAGTACCTCGACGAGATCGCGGCGCTCCTCGACGACGCCGAGACGGAGGCGGACCTCGACGACGTCGACGCCCTCCTCGACGACGCCGAGGCGGGGATCGAGGAGGCCGACCTCCCCGAGCCGGACGAGGACGACGAGGACGCGGACGACCCGCGCGGCGACCTCGAGGACCGGGTCGCGGAGCTCCGCGAGGGCGTCGAGGAGGCGCGCGGCCCCTACGCCGAGGACGTCGTCGACGCCATCGAGAGCGCCGCGGCGACGCTCGAGGAGACCGAGTGGACCGCCGACGGCCGCGACGACGCCGCCGACGCGGTGACGGCCTTCGTGGAGGCGGCCGCGGACGCCGTCGACGACGAGGTCGACGCGGACGCTATCGAGACGGACCCGGACGCCGCAGACGACGCGCCCGCCGACGCGGAGAGTGACGCGGAGAGTGACGGGAGCGGGACCGACGAGGACGACCGCATCGACGCCCTCGTCTCGGCGCTCGACGCGGTCGCGGCGGGCGTCGCGGACGCCGACCTCGACCCCGACGACGACGCGGCGACGATCGCCGCCCTCATCGAGGCGACCGACGCGCTCGAGTCCGGGCTCGACGACGCCGAGGAGTGGGACGACCTCGAGACGCACGAGCAGCTCCGCGCCGAGGGGTACTACGACGTGCTCGGCCACTACAAGGACTTCCCGGTGGAGTGGGCCGCGCTGAAGGAACACGAGGCGCGCGGCAACGTCGACATGATCCTGCTCGCGCTCCACTCGCTCACCTCCGACTTCATGGAGCGGCACTGCCTCGAGGCGTTCGAGCGCATGGGGAAGCGCGGGAAGACCGAGGCCTCCCTCGAGGAGCTGCTCGGGCGCGCGGAGAAGCGCGACCAGTTCGCGATCCGCATCCTCGGGAAGATGGCCGCCGGCGAGGCGACCGAGACGCTCGTCGAGTACGTTCCGGAGAACTCGAACCCGCAGCTCCAGAAGGCGACGTTCAAAGCGCTCGGCGAGATCGGCGCGAGCGAGGCGGTCCAGCCGCTCGCGGACGCGCTCGTCGACGACGGCACCGAGGAGCTCGTCCGTCCGCACGCGGCTCGCGCGCTCGGGCTCATCGGCGACGCCCGCGCAGTCGACCCGCTCGCCGACGTGCTCGCCGGCGACGGCTCCGACGACGACCGCGCCGCGGCCGCCTGGGCCCTCCGACAGATCGGCACCCGCGAGGCCCTCGAAACCGTCGCCGAGTACGCCGACGAGCGCTCGTTCCTCGTCTCGACCGAGGGCGAGAAAGCGCAGCGCTCGCTCGACGCGGCGTCGGCGACCGCCTGACTCGCCGGCCTGACCGTCGGGCTGAACGACCGACCCTTCTTGTCCGATGCCGCGGGGAGACCCCCCGTGTCGCCCGGATCGACTCGTCTCGATAACGCCGCCGTCGCGAGGGTCTCGACCGCGAGCGCGGTCGCCGTCGCCCTCGGACTGCTCCTCCTGACGGCCGCCGCGCCGGTCGCGGCGGCGGGCGGCGCCGGCTCGACGGGCGCCGAGTCCGGCCCTGGACCCGCCGTCGCGCAGCCAACCCACGAGTCGAAGAACCGGACGCTCGTGGCCGAGCAGCCCCGGATACTCGAATTGTTCCCGAATCCGACGGCGGCGGAGAACCGCGGCGAGTACCTCGTCGTCCGGCTCCCCGAGCGCGGGAACTGGTCGCTCTCCGACGGCTACCACGAGGCGGACGTTCCGGCGAACGCGAGCGGCGTCGTCGCGCTCTCGATGGACCCCGCGAACGCGACGACCCTCCTCGACGACGACACCGCGGTCGGCGTCCACGGCGCCCACGACGGCGGCGCCGGCACCCCCGAACTCCGCGCGCTCGACGACCACTTCCCGCTCGCCGCGTCCGGCGACCGGATCGAGCTCCGCCGGAACGGGACGACGGTCGCCGTCGTCGACTACGACCGCGCGCCCGAGGGACACCGCTGGCGCGCGGACTGGGGCGAGTGGCGGCCGCGGGGGTACGAGCGCCGGTCCGCGACCGAAAGGGCGAACGCGACCGTGCGGCCGTTCGTGTTGCCGGACAGCCCGGGCATGCCGGTCGAGCCGCTACGGGGAGCGGAGCGCCGACTGCTGCTCGCCGGCTACACGCTGGGGTCCGAGCGCGTCGCCGACCTGCTCGTCGCGGCCGCCGATCGCGGGGTCGAGGTGCGCGTCCTCGTCGAGGGGTCGCCGGTCGGCGGGTTCTCCGCGCGGAGCGCCCGGCTCCTCGACCGCGTCGCCGCCGCCGGCGTCGAGGTGCGCGTCCTCGACGGCGACCCGGAGCGGTTCCGCTTCCACCACGCGAAGTACGCCGTCGCCGACGACCGCGCGGTCGTCCTCACGGAGAACTGGAAGCCGTCCGGCACCGGCGGTCGGACCAACAGAGGGTGGGGGGTCGTCACCGGGACGCCCCGGTCCGCGACCGCCGGCGCGACGGCCGCGGACGACCTCGCCGCCCTGTTCCGGGCCGACGCCGCGGCGTCCGACGCCCGGTCGTGGGAGGCGTTCCGCGCGGGGACCGAGTTCAGCGAGGGTGACGCGGCGACCGGCGGCTACCCGACCCGCTTCGAGGCGCCCGCGTCGACGGCGGCGGACGTCGAGCTCCTGACCGCCCCCGGTAACGGCGCCGACCGCTTGGTCGAGCGGATCGACGCCGCGGACGACCGCGTGCTGGCGCTCGTCCCGCGGACGGGGGGCCCGGAGAACCGCCTCGTCCGGGCGCTCCGGCGGGCCGCCGAGCGCGGCGTCGACGTCCACCTGCTGCTGTCGAACGCGTGGTACGACCGGGAGGCGAACCGCGCGCTCGTCGAGGCGCTCGCGGGCGAACCGATCGAGGTCGCCGTCGCGGAGCCGCGCGGCCGATACGGGAAGGTCCACGCGAAGGGCGTCGTGGTCGACGACACGGCGATCGTCGGGAGCCTCAACTGGAACGCCGGCGCGGCGACGGAGAACCGGGAGGTGCTGCTCGCGGTCGAGGACGAGGGGGTCGCCGACTTCTACGCCCGGGCGTACGCGGCCGACTGGCGCGGCGGCGGGATTCACTTGCCGCTCGGGATCCTCGGCGGGCTCGGCGCCGCGCTCGCGGGTGCCGGCGTCGCCGCTCGTCGGGAGGTGACGTTCGCGTGACGAGCGCGCGTGGAACGGGGCGCGAAAATCGGGTTACCGTTGCGGTCAGTCGTCGAGCGCGGCCGTCGACGAGAGCGCCTCGTCGATCTCGGCCTCGGCCATCTTCTCGACGAGCGTGTCGATGACGGCGCTCCGGCGGCCCTTCACGAACTTGATCGAGCCGACGACGAGGTGACCGCCGCCGGAGACGCCCGCCTCCGGGAGCTCGTCGTTCAGCTCGGTCACCATGTTCGGGATGTCCAGACGGACCCCGTCGGACCGGAGCACGCAGAAGTCCGGGCCGTAGCCGATCGTGATGACCGGGTCACCCGTCTCCCGCACGCGGGTGTCGTGGAGCTCGCCGGTCGTCTTCCCGGGCGCCGGGTAGGTGAACCGGTGAGCGTACTCGTCGAGGTCGATCCGATAGAGGTGCGCGCCGGAGGCGAGCCGCTCGTGGTTGACGTGGTCGTCGAGCGCGTCGAGCTGCCGGGCGACGTCGCGCTCGGCGCGCTCGGAGAGGAAGCCGACCAGCTCTTCGTGGCGCTGTTCGTCCTCGCAGCCGACGTTCAGCGCGTCGTTGACGAGGGTCTTCCCCTCGGAGTAGCGCAGCCAGTGGGCGGCGTAGTCGAGCGCCTCGCCGATGTCGAGCAGGTCGGACTCGTCGTAGCCGGCCGCTTCGGCGAGCGCGACGTAGTCGTCCATCGCCTCCGCCTTCGAGCGGTCTGAGAGCCCGGCGACGGCGGGGACGTGTTCGAGCTCCTCGGAGATCGACGGGTCGATCAGCCGCGCGAGCTCGACGCACATCATCCCCGTGGTGACCCGGTAGTCCTCGCCGTGGAGGTACGGGTTGACGTGGGCGTCGAGCAGCGGCTCGACCGCCTCGGGGTCGGGGTGGTGGTGGTCGACGACCGCGATGGGGATGTCGTAGTGCGCGAGGTTCTCGTAGGCGGGGACGTCCTCCTCGGTCGACCCGTTGTCGAGCATCAGCAGGAAGGGGAGCTTCTGGCCGTGGCGGGCGCGCCCCTCCAGCGCGAAGTTCAGGTCGCGGGTGACGTCCTCCATCTCGTAGTACGGCGCCTTGCTCGGGAGCCGCTTGAACAGGTGACGGGCCGCGTCGGGGTCCTCGTGCACGTCGCAGACGAAGTTCTCCAAGGCGAGCTGGACCGGGATCGCCGCGCACATCCCGTCGCCGTCGGCGTGGTGGCGAACGCGGATCGGGCGCCCGGCGAGAGCGGTCCGGCGGAGGAGCCGGGCCAGTTCGCGGAGCTCCTCGTGGATGGGCTCGAACGCCTCCCACTCGACGAGGGGGTCGACGTCGGCGGGCGCGGCGCGCTCGTCGAGCGCGTCCTCGAACCGCTCGCGGGCCTCCGCGGCGCGCTCGTCGGGGAGCTGTCGCAGCGAGTCGACCTCCAGCTGGAGGGCGTTCTCACGGGTCTCGACCGTCCCGCCGACGTGGACCATGTCGCCGACCGCGACCTCGGGGTACGCGCGGACGCCCGCCTCTTCGAAGGCGGCGCAGGAGACGACGCCGGAGGCGTCGGCGACGGCGAAGATTGTCGGGCCGCCGGTCTGTTTCGCCTGAACGACCTCGCCCTCGACGGTGACCTCGTCGCCCGGGGAGAGCCCGCGGACGCGCGAGATCGTCGGCTCGTGAGCGACGGTCTCGGTGCGGTAGTCGTCGAAGTCCTCGTCGTCGAACGCGACGTCGCCGTTCTCCTTCACCTCGGTGAGCCGGACGATCAGTCGGTCGCCGACGGCGTAGTCGCCGTCGATGTTCGACTCGTGGACGAGCCCGGAGAGGGCGTCCGAGACGTCGACGAAGACGCCGTAGTCGACGACGCCGTTGACTTCGGCGTGGTACAGTGCGTCGACCTCGGCGTCCGCGAGGGTGCAGTTGGGTGCTAAGTCGTAGACGGTCGGCCGGCCGTCGGCCGTCCCCTTCGCCGCGGCGGCGTCGGGTTCGGGGCTCGAATCGCCCCGCGTGCCGGAATCCCCGGCGGTGTTCTCGCTCATGGAATCCATTCGGGAACGGGCGGTGTTAAGCCTGTTCTCTCGCGTCTCCGCCCGTCTCGACGCGCTCGGCGCGCGGACCCGTCGTCGTCCGGTCCGGAACCCCTATGGGGCGACGGCGCCTTCGCTCGCGTATGCGACTGTTCCGCTCGGACGAGCTCCTCGGGATCGCCCGAGAGACGATGGAGTTCGTCCTCGAGGCGAGCGAGGAGACGCACCCCAACGAGTACATGGGGTTCCTCCGCGCGGACGACGCCCGAAAGCTCGACGTCGACCGAGACGGGCAGGTGATCACCGACGTGCTCGTCATCCCGGGCACGGAGTCGAACCCGACGAGCGCCAGCGTGCGAACGCACATGAAGCCGAACGACATGCGCGCCGTCGGGTCGGTCCACTCGCACCCGAACGGGGCCCTCCGGCCGAGCGCGGCCGACCTCGCGACCTTCGGACAGGGGCAGGTCCACATCATCGTCGGCGCCCCATACGGGTGGGGCGACTGGAAGGCGTTCGACAACGAGGGGAATCAGACGACGCTGGACGTGCTCGACGTCGAGGTGCCCGACGAACACTTCTTCGACTTCACGCAGGAGGACATCGACAGCGAGCTCGTCGAGGAGCGCCGCGACGACGGTGGCTTCCTCTCGTGGTTCAGATGACGCGGGTCGTCGCGCAGGGGACCTTCGACCTGCTTCACCCGGGCCACGTCCACTACCTCGAGGACGCGGCGACGTACGGCGACGAGCTCCACGCCATCGTCGCCCGCCGCGCCAACGTCACCCACAAGCCCGAGCCGATCCTCTGCGCCCGCCAGCGGCGCGACATGGTCGCCGCCCTCGACGCGGTCGACGAGGCCCATCTCGGCGATCCGGAGGACGTGTTCGTCCCCATCGAGCGCCTCGACCCGGACGTTATCGTGCTGGGATACGACCAGCACCACGACGAGGCGGGTATCGCCGAGGCGCTCGCGGCCCGCGACATCGACTGTCGGGTCGAACGGGCGTCCGGCCGGGAGCCCCGACACGAGGACGAACTGCTCTCCAGCGGCGACATCGTCGATCGCGTCCTCCGGCGGCGCGGCCCGGGCGGGGTCGACGGCAACGGCTCACGCGAGAGCGGCGGGTCACGCGAGGGCGACGGGTCACGCGAGGCCGTCGACGCGCCCCGGGACGGCAGCGAACAGGGATAGATCCGGAGCTAACCGGCGCGCCTGGGGCGAATTCACCGAAGCGCGGGACATATATGGGTCCGTTCCCAAACCCGGGTAAGTGACGGTACCCGACCGATTCCCCGCGGTTCTCGCGGCGACGGCGATGGGCGTATACCTCCTGCTCGTCGTCGGCGCCACGACCTCGCTCACGGAGGCGGCGGCCGCCTGTTCGGGCTGGCCGCTCTGCGGCGACGGCGCCGCGCTCCCCACGGAGAGCGCCGGGTGGGTCGCGCTCGGTCACCGCGCGATCGCCGCCGTCGTCGGCGTCCTCGTGGCGCTCTCGGTCGCGCTCGCGTGGCTCGACGAGGCGAGCCGTCGGGTCCGCGCGGCGCTCTTGGCCGCGCTCCTGCTGTTCCCCGCCCAGTCCGGCGTGGGCGCGCTCGTCGCCGTCGGCGACCTCCCCGTCTCGCTTGGACCCGTCCACCTCCTGCTGGGCGTGGCGATCTTCGGCGCCGTCCTCGCCGCGCTCGCGTGGTGGCTGGAGGCGGCGACCGGCGCTCCCGACGACGCACCGGTCGACTTCCAGCCCGGGACCGACGACCTTCCGCCGGTCGAGGAGGCGCCCGAGCCCGAGATCCCGAGGGCGACGCTCCCCCGACTGAAAGCGACCGCAGCGGCGTACTTCCGGCTGATGAAGCCCCGCCTGATGTGGCTGCTCTGTCTCGTCGCCGCGGCGGCGATGGCGCTCGCCGGGGGGCCGGGGTTCACGCCGTACGCCGTGGCCGCGACGCTCGCCGGCGGCGCGCTCTCGATCGGCGCGTCCGGGACGTTCAACCACGTGTTCGAGCGCGACATCGACAGGCGGATGCAGCGGACCAACGATCGCCCGCTGGCGACCGACCTCGTGCCGGTGACTAACGCGCTGGCGTTCGGGCTCCTGTTGACGGTCGTCTCGCTCGGGCTCTTCTGGACGGTGAACCCGCTCACGGCGGCGCTGGGACTGGTCGCGATCGTGTTCTACAGCGTCGTCTACACGCTCGTGTTGAAGCCGAACACGGTCCAGAACACCGTCATCGGCGGCGCGGCCGGCGCGCTCCCGGCGCTCATCGGCTGGGCGGCGGTGACCGGCGAGGTCGGTGGCGGCGGGCTGCTGCTCGCCCTCGTCATCTTCCTGTGGACGCCCGCGCACTTCTACAACCTCGCGCTGGCGTACAAGGACGACTACGAGCGCGGCGGCTTCCCGATGATGCCCGTCGTCCGGGGCGAGACGACTACGCGCCGCCACATCGTCTGGTACCTCGGGGCGACGCTCGTGGCGGCGGTCGCGCTCGCGGCCGCCGCTGAGCCGCTCGGCGCCCTCTACGCCGCGGTCGGCGTCGCCCTCGGCGCGGTGTTCCTGTGGGCCGTCGTTCGGCTCCACTACGAACAGACCGAGGCGGCGGCGTTCCGCGCGTTCCACGCCTCGAACGCCTACCTCGGTCTGCTGCTGTTCGCCGTCGTGATAGACGCGCTCGTGGTCTGAGTGAGCCGGCGCCGGCGTATCGGCGCTGATAGCCGAACCGTTATCGTTTATACACCCCCTCGAGAGAGTCACGGTAATTGAATGGACGTCTCGCCGAGAGCGGTCGTCCGATCGCTGTGGCCGGTCTGGGGACTCGGCGCCGTACTCCTGCTCGCGCTCGTCGCGGAAGCCGTCGCCCTCTCGGTCGGGATCGTGCCCGCTCCCGGCGGCTACTGGGTGGGATTCGTCTCGACGGCGCTGGTCGTCGTCGGGGTCGGGTACGTCGTCTACCGGATATCGAGGTCGGATCTCTCCCCCGCCCGGTACCCGCGGCTCAACCGCTGGTGGGTCGCGGGCGCGTCGGGATTCCTCCTCGTCAACGTCGGATTCATGATGACGCTGCCGACCGAGACGGCGTTTCAGGTGTTGGGCTGGGTCCGCTGGGCGATCGGCTTCGGCGGGGGGATCGGACTGCTCATCGGGCTGTTCGAGGCGCGGGCGATCGAACGCGAGGTCGCGGCGGAGCGGAGTCGCCTCCGACAGGCCGACCTCCGCCGCGAGCGCGACCGGCTCGAGGAGTTCGCGAGCGTCGTCTCGCACGACCTCCGAAATCCCCTCAACGTCGTTCGCGGACGTATCGACCTCGCCAGACGGGCCCACCCCGAGGACGAGCACATCGAGGCGGCCGAGCCCGCGCTCGATCGGATGGACGAGATCATCGACGAGACGCTCACGCTCGCCCGCGAGGGGAAGAGCGTCGACGACGCCGGCGACGTCGACCTCGCGGAGTGCGCGCGAGAGTGCTGGTCGCGCGTGGACACGGCGGACGCGACGCTCCGCGCGGACGGGTCGGCGACGGTGCGGGCCGACCGCGACCGACTGTCGCACGTCTTCGAGAACCTCTTTCGGAACAGCGTGGAACACGGCGGCCGCGACGTGACCGTTCGCGTGGGGACGCTGGACGGGGCGGACGGCTTCTTCGTCGAAGACGACGGGGTCGGGATCCCGACGGACCGAGTCGACGAAGTGTGCGAGACCGGCGTCACGTCGTCTGCCGACGGAACCGGGTTCGGACTGGCGATCGTCGATCGGACCGTCGACGCCCACGGATGGGAACTGCGGATCGGCGAGGGGGACCGCGGCGGCGCGCGGTTCGAGATCACCGGCGTCGACCGGTCGGAGTAGCGACACGAGCGATCGCCGTGGGAGGATCCGACCGCGCGGCGGGTTTTTAAGTCCGTTCGACGCGAAACGCGAGACGTATGACCCGAGTCGAGATCGAGTACTGCGTACCGTGCGGGATGTTGAACCGCGCTCAGGACGTCTCGGAGGCGCTGTTCAAGCAGTTCGGCGAGGACCTCGACGAGGTCGCCCTCGTCACGGGCGACGACGGCGTGTTCGTCGTCCGCGCGGGCGACGAGGTCGTCTTCGACAAGACCGAAGACGAGTACGACGTGGACGCCATCGTGCGCGCCGTCAGGCCGCACGTCGGCGCGACGGCGTGAGGCCTCGTCACTCCTCTTTATAAATCGGACGCGCGGAGTTCGTCACTACGAGGACGCTGCTCGTCGCCATCGCGAGCGCGGCGAGGAGCGGGTTGAGCACGCCCGATATCGCCATCGGGATCGCTACCGCGTTGTAGACGAACGCCCAGCCGAGGTTCTGCTTGAGCCGCCGGTTCGTTCCGCGCGTGACCGCGAACAGTTCGGGGATCGCGGAGAGACGGTCCTCCAGGAGGACGGCGTCCGCGGCGTCGGCCGCCAAGTCGGTCCCGCTCGCGACCGAGACGCCGAGGTCGGCCGCGGCGAGCGCCGGCGCGTCGTTGCTCCCGTCGCCGACCACGGCGACGCGCTCGGTCGCCGCGAGCCGCCGCACGGTCTCGGCTTTCGCCTCCGGCGGCACCTCCGCGAACGTCTCGTCGACCGCGGGGTGCTCCTCGAACCGCCGGGCGGCGGCGGCCGAGTCCCCGGTGAGCACCACGACCCGCCGCCCGCCGTCGGCGAGGTCGGTGACGACCGCTTCCCAGCCGTCGCGGACCTCGTCGCCGACGACGAGCACCCCGACGACCGACCCCTCCCAGCCGACGAAGACGGGGACTCGCCCCGCTTCGCGGGCCGTTTCACCGGCCGCGTCGAGCGACGCCGGGACGGTCCACTCCGCCCCGGCGAACAGCGACCGGTGGCCGACGACGACCTCCTCGCCGTCGACCCGTCCCGTCACGCCGCGGTCCGAGACGGTCACCGCAGCGGTCGACGTGCCGTCGGCGGCGTCGGGGGGCGCGTCGGCGGGTCGCGTCCCGTCGCCCTCGTCGCCGGCCGTCACACCCCCGTCGGTCGCCGTCTCCGGTCCGGCGCTCGCGTCGTCGCGTGCGGAACTCCCGCCGTCGGCGGCGACAGCGTCGACGATCGCCTCGGCGACGGGGTGGACAGAGGCGCGCTCGACCGCCGCCGCTCGGCGACGCACCTCGTCCGGCGACGCGCCGTCGGTGACGGTGTCGAGCAGTCGCATCTCGCCGTCGGTGAGCGTCCCCGTCTTGTCCAGCACGACGGTGTCGATGTCGGCCGCCTCCTCGAAGACGGCGTCCGAGACGATCACGATCCCGCGGCGGGCCGCGTCGCGGATCCCGGCGGCGATCGCGAGCGGTGTCGCGAGCCCGAGCGCGCAGGGACACGAGACGATGAGCACCGTGAGTCCGACGAGCGCGGCGTCCACGGGCGCCGATCCGAGCGCGAAGGTGGCCGCCGCGCCGAGGACGGCGACGGCGACGACGAGCGGAACGAACACGGTCGCGAGCTTGTCGACCAGCCGTTGGATGCCCGACCGCGAGCTCTGGATCTCCCACAGGAGCCGAACGAGCGTGTCGAGCGTGCTCGTCGCGTCCTCGCCGACCTCGACGACGACCGGCGCGTCGGTGACGACCGTCCCGCCGCGGACCTCGTCGCCCTCCCGCTTCGTCGCCGGGAGCGACTCGCCCGTGACGAGCGCCTCGTCGACGGCGGCGGTCCCCTCGGCCACGGTCCCGTCGAAGGGGACCCGCTCGCCGGGGCGCACGAGGAGCCGATCGCCGGGGTCGACCGCCTCCGCCGCGACGGTCTCGCCGGACTCGGTGCGGACCGTCCGGTCGCCGGCCGTCGTGAGGTCGGAGAGCATGCCGGTCGCGCGCCGTTTGATGAGCGACTCGTAGTGGTTGCCGGCGGTGACGACTAAGATCACGGCGATCGTCACGTCGAAGTAGAGGTCGGTGCGGCCGAGGAGCATCGCGAGCGTGCTGTACGCGTACGAGCTGGCCGCCGCCAGCGACACCAACAGGTCCATGTTCGGCTGCCGCGCCCGGAGGCTCACGTACGCGCCCCGCAGGATCGGATAGCCGGTGTAAAACAGGACGATCGAGGAGAACACCCACACCTGCGCGAACAGGTAGGTGCCCGAGACGCCGCCGAGGTCGAGGATCGGTTCGTAGCCGAAGTAGGTCGGGTACAGGAAGAGGACGTACCACAGCATCGCCATCATCCCGAAGAACCCGCCGCCGATCAGGAAGCGGACGACGGCGACGTCGTCGCCGTCCGGGTCCGGGTCGGCCCGGTCGCTCGCGGTGTACCCCGCGACCGAGAGCCGCTCGGGGAGGTCCGCGGCGCTCACGGTGTCGGGATCGTAGTCGACGCGGATCGTGTCGGTGGCGTAGCTCGCCTCCGCGGCCGCGACGCCCTCCTGCTCGCCGGCGGTCAGTTCGAGGAACGACTCGCACGTCGCACAGTGCATCCCGTCGACGTGGAGGAACGTCGTCTCCCCGTCGAACGCCTCGTCGGCCCGCGCCTCGGGGCGACGTTCGTCGAGGTCGTCGAGGTCGTCGACGTCGTCCAGAGAGCGGGCGACCGCGAGGCAGCCGCGACAGCAGAACTCGCCGTCGACGTCGGGGGCGGTGTGGGGGTCGTCCCCCGTCGGAAGGTCACAGAGGGTGCAGTTCGACATTGGGTTCGAGTCCGGCGGTCGGCCGACGACGCTACGCCTCGTCCGGATCCGCCGCGTCGGACGAGGCCGACCCGGGGCGGAGGCTCCCGCCGGTCGCGACGTGGAGGCTCCCCCAGATGATCAACACGTTCACGAGCGTCACGGCGACGAATATCTCCGCCCGGTCGGCGATGAACACCGCTGCCGGGACGAGGCCGCCCAACACGAGGAGCACGGCCCGCTGGAGCGAGAATTCCATATCGGAACGTACGGGCCAGCCAACATATATAACGTCCGTGTTTTCAGCCCCCGAGAACGGATCGATATTATATATCTTTCAGTCTATAAGCCGGCCTATGGGACAAAACCAAGCCGCACACGCATCGAGTGACGATGTGAGCGGTGAAGAGGAGTTCGACCCGATCGGAACCCTCACGCTCATCGCGATCTACTTCGTCATCCTGTTGCTCGCGTGGGTGTACATCTACTACATCGAGTTCCTCGGCCGCGACCTGGTCGTCGTGGGGTGACAACGTATGCACATTCACGCCTACGAAAAAATCTGGCTCGCGGCGTCCATCCTCCTGATACTGCTGCTCATCGGCTCGGTCACCTACGGCGCCGTCGGCCCCGGCGTCGCCATGGTCTCCGACAGCGAACCCCCCATCGACGCCCAAGCGCTCGACGAGGACGACCGCTTCTCCGAACCCCGCGTCGAACAGGTCGGCGACAACGAGTACGCCGCCTACGTCGTCGCCTACCAGTTCGGCTTCGAGCCGAGTCCGATCGTCGTCCCCGAAAACAGCACCGTGACCTTTTACGTCACCTCTCGGGACGTCATCCACGGGTTCGAGGTCGCCGGCACCAACGCCAACACGATGGTCGTTCCCGGTGAAGTCTCCAAGATAACTGTCAAAACCGACGACCGACAGGAGTACGGGCTCATCTGTAACGAGTACTGCGGCGCGGGCCACCACGTCATGGAAGGGAAAGTCAACGTCGTCAGTCAGGCCGAGTTCGACGAGCGGAACAGCGGGGGTGACGACGCGTGAGCGACGCCATCGAGGCCGAGCAGTCCTTCGTCGACAAGTTCCCCGACGAGGCGCGGGTCGTCCGCGCCGCGCTCCTCAGCTCCTTCCTCGCGCTCGCGCTCGGAGCGATCTTCGGGATCATCCAGACGCTCCACCGAACCGGGGTATTCCGGGGGATCATCTCCTCGACCGACTACTACACGTCCCTCACCGCGCACGGCGTGTTCCTGGCGATCAGCTTCACCACGTTCTTCCTCGTGGGGCTGTTCACGTGGGCGGTGACCCGGAGCCTCGACCGACCGCTCATCGACATCCGGATCACCTGGACGTGGTACGCGATCATGGCGGTCGGCATGACCATGACCGGCGTCTCCATCCTCGCCGGCTTCGTCCCCGCGCTCGACATGAGCGCGGACGTCCTCTTCACCTTCTACGCACCCCTCCAGGCGCATCCCATGTTCTACGCCGGCCTCGCCGTCTTCATCGTCGGCTCCTGGATCGCCGGCGCCGACTGGTTCCGCACCTTCCTCGCCTGGAAACGCGACCACCCCGACGAGCGCATCCCGCTCCAGACGTTCATGGTGTTGACCACCATGGCCATGTGGTACATCGCCTCCTCCGCCGTGGCCGCCTCCGTGCTCATCTTCCTCCTCCCGTGGTCGCTCGGCTTCATCGACTCCGTCAACCCCACCCTCACCCGCACCCTGTTCTGGTTCTTCGGCCACCCCGTCGTCTACTTCTGGCTCATGCCCGCCTACCTCCTGTGGTACACGGTCCTCCCGAAGATCGCCGGCGGTCGCCTCTTCAGCGACCCCCTCGCACGCGTCGTGTTCGTCCTCTTCCTCCTCCTCTCTACCCCGGTCGGCATCCACCACCAGTACCTCGACCCCGGGATCGCCGAGGGGTTCAAGTTCATCTCGATGACCAACACGATGTTCCTGCTGTTGCCGAGCCTGCTCACCGCGTTCACGGTCGTCGCGAGCGTCGAGTACGGCGCCCGCCAGCGCGGCGGCACCGGCCTCCTCGGCTGGCTCACCGACCTCCCGTGGCGCAAGCCCGAGTTCACCGGCATGATGCTCGCCGGTCTGATGTTCGCCGCCGGCGGCTTCTCCGGCATGGTCAACGCCGGCATGAACATCAACTACATGATCCACAACACCATCTGGGTGCCCGGCCACTTCCACCTCACCGTCGGCACCGCCGTCGCGCTCACCTTCATGGCCGCCACCTACTGGATCTGGCCGCAGATCTCCAACAAGCCCGTGTACAGCCGGGCGATCGGGCTGTTCCAAGTGGTCGTCTGGTTCGTCGGCATGGCGCTGATGTCCAACGCGATGCACGCCCAGGGGATCATGGGCGTGCCCCGCCGGACCGCCGAACCCGAGTACAGCGGCTTCGACTACCCGACGATGTTCGGCGGGTTCGAGGAGCTCAACGTCCAGATCGCCATCGGCGGAACGCTGCTGTTCGTCTCGACGGTGCTGTTCATCGGGAACCTCGTGCTCACGATGGGGAACCCGAAGGTGTCCGGGCTCGCCGAGTCGCTCCCGCCGGCGCTGTCCGGCCCCGACGACGCCCCGCAGGTGCTCGACAGCCTCCGGCTCTGGGTGGGGATCGCGCTGACGCTCGTCGTCCTCGCGTACGCGCTCCCGCTGGCGGCGATCATCAGCCGCGGCGGACTGCTCGGTCCAGGCGTGGGCACGTATCCGGCGTGGATCGCACCGACGCTCGACGCGCTCGCGGCCGCGGTGACGCCGATACTCGGCGCGGTCGGCGGCGCCGCCTCGCTCGCCGGGGTGATCCTGTGAGCTTCGACATGACCCGCGGCGGGCTCTTGGTCGCGTTCGCGGTCTTCGGCGTGATCGTCTACGAGATCCGGACGGTGCTCGACTTCGTCGGCATCGAGCTGCCGTTGCTCCCGTACATGGCCGCCGTCTTCGTGCTCGCCGGCGTGCTGTTGTGGGTGATCACGCTGACCGGCGGCTGGCGGACCGAGCCCGAGGAGGACGAGCCGGCGTAGGGGCTGAACCTCTCCGTCCGGCCGATCCCTCGGTCGATTCTCGGCCTACAGTTCCTCCTATCGACTCTCGGTCCGCCGTTCCTCCCGTCGGTGCTCGGTCTGCCGGTTCCGGTTCCGCACGGCCGTCACACCGCGAGGGTTTTGTGGTCTCCGACCAATATTCGCTATGGCACGGACGCGCGTCGCGGTCAGGTGTGTCGACTGCTCGTTCGAGGCGAGGTACGACGGCCTCCCGACCGCGCGGGCCGCGCTCGACGAGCACGAGTCGGCGACCGGCCACGAGGTGAGGTGGGAGATCGAGTCGCTCTCCGACGGGGTCTCGCGCGCGGGCGACGACGCCGGCGTCTGCGGTCGACCCGAGTGCGCCAACGGGGACTCGCCGCTCGTGGATCCGGAGCCCCCGGAGCGGTAGCGCGGCGCGGACGACCGCCGATCGGCCCGGGGCGGAGTCACCGACCCTTTTTATGGTCCGGCCCGTCGGTGGTCGCGTATGTCAACACGGCGTGACCCCCTTACGTTCGGCGTGCTCGGCACCGCGGGGATCGCTCGCGACGCGGTGATCCCGGCGATCGCGGCGAGCGACCACGCGGTCGGCGCGGTCGCATCGCGCGACGGCGACCGAGCGGCGGCGTTCGCCGAGTCGGAGTCGATCCCGCGGAGCTACGGCTCCTACGAGGCGCTGCTCGACGACGACGAGCTCGACGCGGTCTACGTTCCCCTGCCGAACGGGCTCCACGCCGAGTGGACGACCCGCGCGGCCGACGCCGGGCTTCACGTGCTCTGCGAGAAGCCGCTCGCGGCCGACGCGGCGGAGGCGCGCGAGGTGGTCGACCACTGCGAGGACCGCGGCGTCACGCTGATGGAGGGGTTCATGTACCGGTACCACCCCCGCACCGAGCGGGTCCTCGAACTGGTCGACCGAGAACTGGACGACGTGCGTACCGTCAGTTCGGCGTTCCGGTTCCCGCTGTACGGCCGACCGAACGACGTGCGGCTCGACCCGGCGCTGGCCGGCGGGTCGCTGATGGACGTCGGCTGTTACCCCGTGTCTCTCGCGAGGGCGGTCCTCGGCGAGCCGGACCGGGCGTACGCGCACGCGAACGACACCCGCGACGCCGGCGTCGACACGGAGCTCGCCGGCGTGCTGGAGTACGCGGACGGCCGGTCGGCGCGGGTCGCCTCCGGCTTCGACACGCGGCTCGTCCAGCGCTATCGGATCGACGCGACGAACGGCTGGATCGAGGTCGAGCGGGCGTTCGACGCGCCCGACGACGAGCCGGTGGAGCTGACCTACGAGATCGACGACCGGCGCGGCGTCGAGACGTTCGATCCGGTGGACCAGTACCGGCTGCAGGTCGAACACTTCGCCGACTGCGTCGCGGACGGCACCGCCCCGCTGACCGGCGGTGGAGAGGCGATAGCGAACATGCGGGTCGTCGACGCGCTCGCCGAGAGCGCCGCCGAGGGCGGCGCTGTCGACGTTTCCTGAGCCCGATCCGCCGACGGGTCGCGTGCGCAACCCCGTCGAGCGAGCGTTTATTACCGTTCGGCCCGAATAGTGCGTATAATGTCCAATACTGCTGCCAGCGACGCCGGGGCGGGAGGGGACGAGAGCGCCCGTCGTCCGACGCCGCTCGCGGACGCGGACGCGCTCGACGCGTTCGTCGCCGACGCGGACGCCGCGCTCGTCGAGTTCTACACCGACGGGTGCGGCATCTGTGCGAGCATGGAGCCCGTCCTCGGGAATGTCGCCCTCATAAACCCCCGCGACGATCCGCCGCTCGTCGAGCGGTTCGACGTGCGGAGCGTCCCGCTGTTCGTGCTGTTCGTCGACGGCGAGCCCGTCGCGCGCCGAGCGGAGGGATTCATCCCCGGCGAGGAGCTCTCTGCCTGGGTCCGCGAACACACGGAGTAACCGGTCACGGCGGGACGAGACGCGCTCGTCGCTGGCGAAGCGAAAGAAACGGTGCGAAACGGAACGAAAACGCGTCCGAGTTCCGGGTCGACGCCGGCGTCGACCTTACAGCCGGCCCACGTTCTCGACGGCGACGGACTCGACGCCGTCGACGTCGGCGAACGCCTCCTCGACCGCCTCGGTGCCGCCCGCACCGTCGGGGACGATGACTGTCGGCAGGAGGGCGACGAGGCCGAACGCGACGTCGTCGCGCTGGAAGCCGCGGATCTTCGCGCCCTGCGGGAGCGACTCCTCGAGTCGGTCCTGCAGGTCGTCGAGGTCGACCTCGGGGCTGTTCGGCATGACCTTGATTTTGGCGGCGACGTCTCCCATAACTAGGGCCCTCGGAAGCCGCAGTCGTGGCACTCGTAGAGGTTGCTCTGCTTCCGGCACTTCGCGCACCGGTGGATAGTCGCCCCGCAGTCCGGGCAGGAGAACCGCGCGGCGTTCATACCGGCCACCTGAATACCACAGGAGACACACTGACGGGTGCCCTGCGTTTCACTCTCGCTCATACTCTGAAACACCACCGCGCGACTTTTAACCGTTGTTCTTTGAGTCCGACGCCGATCGCGGCGTGCGATTCGGTACCTCGACGCTCGGGCGTCGAGCCCGCGGAGCGCGGCTGACGGTAGGTGGGAGCGGAGGACCGCGGAGCGCGACTCGCGGTCGGCGGCAACGAAGGATCGCGGCGCTCAGCCGACGATCAGCGGTCCGATCAGCACGCCCATCAGGTGGACCCGCCGAGCGCCGACCCGCGGCGGAACGAGCCCGAGCACGCCGGCGACGAGGAAGACGCCGACGCCGAACGCCCCCGCGAACAGGAACGAGACGGCGGCGAGCAGCGCCAGGACGCCGACCGACAGCCGAGTGTAGTCCGCGTCCCCCACGACGCGGAGGTACGCGTCTCCGACGAGGAGGACGAGCGCGAACCCGCAGGCCGCCGCGGTCCCCGCGGCCGCGAGGAGGATCGGGAGCGCGAAGGGAACGCCGGCGCGATCGATGGCGACCGTGACGCCCGTTCGGGGCGTGCCGAGCGCGACGAGCGCGAACAGCGCGAATATCGTGTTCGCCGTGTTGGCGCCGCTCGTGGCGACGACGAACCCGCGGTCGCCCTCCTCGCTCGGGACCGCCGGCAGCGCGGCGACGGCGGCGATCGCCGCGGAGACGCCGGGGACGTAGCCGACAACCGCGCCCGCGAGCGACCCGGCGCCGGCGCTCACGCCGAGGTCCCGGCGACCCATCGTGATCCGCGCGTCGGCCTGCGGCGGGACGCCTTCGCCGCCGAGCGCGTCGACGAGCACGGGCGCGCCGAACAGTCCGGCGAACAGCGGCGCGAGGACGCCGCCGGCGTCGAGCGGCGCCGCGGGGTCGACGTCGAGGGTCGCGAAGCCGAGGGCGGCGCTCGCGAGGAACGCGACGAAGCCGCCGACCGCGGCCCGCTTCGACGACTCGGTGAGCACGAGAAAGGCGACGACGCCGGCCAGAAGCAGCGGGAGGTGCGCCCGTACCGTCGGATAGCCGCGGACCATGGCCCAAGTGGTCGGCACGGCGAGGGGCACCGCGAGCGCGACCGCCAGCCCGGAGCCGACCGCCGACAGCCGGATCGCCTCGCGCCCCCTGCCGGCGATCACGAGACGGTGACCCGGCAGCGCCGCGACCGCCGTCGCCGCGTCGGGCACGCCGAGCGCGAGCGCGGGGACGATGTCGAGGAAGGAGTGGACGACGCCCGCGCCGAGCATCGCGACGCCGACGAGGAGCGGGTCGGCGGAGACGGAGGGGGCGAACCCGGCGAGCAACAGCGCGAAGTTGTTCGCGTGGAGGCCCGGGACGAGCCCGCTCACGGCGCCGAGCGCGACGCCGCCGCACAGGAACGCGAGCGCGGCGGTCGCGAAGGTCGGGTCGACGACCGGGCGGACGAGGGCGTCCATCGCGGCGAGGTGGCCGCGGCTTGAGGCATAAGCGGCGGGGTGATCGGTGAGCCGAGCGCCGCGGCTCGGGGGGACTGAGGCGAGGCGGTCGAAAACTCGAGCCCGTTTACGCCTTCTGGGCCGCCTGCGACTTCTTCTGAGTGACGTAGCCGGCGATCCGGTTGCGGACGCCCTTCGACTCGACGGTCGTCAGGGCCGTGACGCTCTCCTTGTTCGTCTCGAAGTCCGTGTTGAACGAGTCGGGATACCGCTCAAGCAGGACGTTTCCGAGCTGCTTGATGTACTTGGGTTTGATGGCCATACCGAGCGATACCGCCGGGCCGAACTAAAAGGGTTCGTTACGCCGCGAACGGGCCGCAGGCGCGCTCGCGTCGATCGCCCGCTCGGTCGCGGTCACTCCTCGTCGCCTCCCGCCCGCTCCCGCCAGCCGGTCGCCTCGTCTATCCGGGCGAACGCCTCGCGCTCGGCCGGCCCGCCGCAGCGGTCGACCACGTCCGCGAAGTACGCCAGCCGGTCGAGCAGTTCCGCCGTCTCGAAGGCGGGCACGTCGAGCCGCGAGGCGGCGACCGTCGCGTCGACGACCGCGCCGAACCCGCGGTTGATCGTCGGCACGCGCTCTCTGAGCACCGCGCTCTCGGCCGGATCGAGCGACCACGTCCGAATCGTGGTGTCGCCCTCCGTCTCGCTTCCGACCTCCTCGGCGGTGACCTCGACCCAGGCGTCGGCCGTTTCGAGGACCGGCTCGTCGACTTCCCGGACCGTCAGCGCGGCGTCGACGAAGGTGCGCGGATCGGACGTGAACTGGACGACGCCGCCGCCGCGTTCCGTGAAGTTCCGCCACGTCCGGGTTCGGCCGTAGGTCCGCGCGGTGACGGGGTCAGCGGGGTCGTCCGGCGCGTGGAGCCCGAGCGCCGCGACGTTCCAGCGGTCGTTCGGGCCGAGCGTCGTCACGATCGACTCGGTGACGCCGCGGAGCGCCACCGGCCAGCCGTCCGGCGCGACGGCGTCGGCGACATCCGCCGCCCCGCCACGGCTCCCGTCGGATCCGTCGTCGGTCACGGCGCCACCTCCGCGCCGCGTCGGAGCGCGACGTACAGCGCCGCGCAGGTGATATCCGCCGTCGTCCCGGGGTTGATCCCCTCGTCGACGAACGCCGTCGCCAACCCGTCCGCGGCGTTGAGGTCGGCACCGTGGACCGCGTCGGCGTCGACGCCGCCGACCCCTGCGGCGGTCTCCGAGCCGACCCCGTCCGCTCCGTCGAGCAGCGCGGCCGCCCGAGCGCTCGCCTCGCGCGCCGCCTCGAGGCCGTGGGTCGCGGCGACCAGCGTGTCGGGCTCGGCGGCGAGGAGTCCGAGGAAGGCGCGCGCGGCCCGATCGGTCAGCGGCCCCGTATCGTCCCGTATCCACTCGGCGGCGCGGAACGTCCGCGGGAACCCCTCGACCCACTCTTGCGCGTTGCGGTCGGGGGCGCGGTCCGAGCGGTCGGGATCGGCCGAGAGCGCCATCACGTCCCGCAGCGTCAGCCCCCGCTCGCGGAGCGTCGACGCCGCGTCGCTCCCGCGGCGGACGTCCAGCTCGGCGGCGTCCGCGGGCGGGTCCGCGACCGCGACGTCGACGTGCTCGAACGCGCGGTAGAACGCGACCGCGTCGTCGACGGTGGCCTCGCGGGTCACTCGGTCGACGGCCGCTGGGGAGGGGGCCCGCGCGGAGCGCCCCGCGGACGCGTCCGCTCCCGCGACGGTCGCGCGGACCAGCGGAACGAGCAGTAGCAGGCAGCCGAACTGCGTGTTCGTCCCCGCTCGGTCGGCCATCCCCACCACCGCGCGCTCGAAGGCGTCCCCGACGGGAGCCGCCCCGCCCGCGGCCAGTTCGAGCCCCTCGCGGGCGCCGACCGCCCCGCCCAGGAACGACTCGAACCGGAGGTCGCCGAGGTCCCGGCGGCGGTCGACGTTGCCGGGCTTGGGAGTGCCAGCGACCTCGAGCAGGAGCGCGAGCGTCGCGTCGTCGACCGGGTCGCCGGCGGCGGTCACGGCGGCGCCTCCCGCCGCCGCGCCGTCTCGTCCGCCGGCAGTTCCCCCTCCCGCCAAGCGCGCACCGCCTCGGCGATACGCGCGAGCTCGGACGGACGCTCGGTCGGGCGCCCGGCGCTGACGGCGTCGGCCCCGTGCGCGGCGTACTCGGCGACGGTCCGCCGGCCCCGGACGCCGTTGTTGGCGATCACGGTGAGCCCGGTGCGGAGACCCCTGTCATCCGCGGTCAGGTCGCCGACGACGCGCTCCGAATCCATCGCGTCGACGTGGAGCCAGTCGGCCCCCGCCTCGGCGACGGCGTCGGCGACGGCGACGAGGTCGACGCCCGGGACCTCGGCGCGGACCTTCACGCTCGTCGTCGCGCCCGTCTCGGCCGCGGCGGCGACGTAGTCGGCCAGCCGGTCGCGGTCGCGGAGGAGCGACTCGCCGCAGCCGACCGCGCGCAGCTCCGGCTGCCGGCAGTGGGCGTTGACCTCGCAGACCGCGTCGCGGGCGGCGCAGACCGCCGCCGCCTCGCGCACCGGGCCGACGGTCGCGCTGCGGACGTTGACGCCGGGGCGGACCGGCGCGTCGGCGAGCGCGGCGAGCTGCCGGTCGATCCACGCGAGCGGCTCGGCGGGGAGAAACTCCGAGCGCCCCCGGGCGACGAGGTCGCGCGCGGCCGCCCGGCTGGCGGGGTCAAGCGCGATCCCGCCGAGCATCGCCGCGTCGACGTGCGGGGCCGCGGCGCCCGCCCAGTCGGCGTCGGCCGCGCCGCTGAGACTGGCGGCGACGAGGAACGGGGTCGGGCCGTCGTCTTCGCTCGCCGTCACTCCGCCACCTCCGCGTCGGTCGCCGACGCGTCCGTCACCGCCGCCAGCGCGCGCTCGCAGGCCCGAGCGACGCGTTCGGCGTCGTCCGCGTCGTCGATTCGGGTGTCAGTACGCTCGACGTGGCGGTCGGGGAGCTCGGTCGGGTCGGCCGAGTCGAGGACGAACGCGTCGGCGAACGGGTACGCGTCGGCGACGCCCGCGGTCGAGGGGTCGCGGCCGACGCCGGCCATGAGGTCGGCCGCCGGCCCGGAGAACACCTCGTCGCCGACGAACGGCGAGACCGCGACGACGGGGGTCTCGCGAAGCGCCGCCTCGAAGCCGGGGAGCGCGAGCATCGGGCCGACGCTCGTCACGGGATTCGAGGGGCCGATCACCACGGGGTCGGCGAGGGCGTCGAGCACGGCGGCGGTCGGCTCGGCGTCGTCGGCGCCCCGGAACTCCACGTCGGCGACCCCGGGCTCGCCGCGGCGCGCGACCCAGTACTCCTGGAAGTGGATCGTCTCGCCGGCCTCGGTGTGGACCAGCGTCGCGACCGGGTCGTCGGACATCGGGAGGAGTCCGACGTCGAGGCCGAAGGCGTCGGCGAGCGTCCGGATCGCCTCGGTGAGCGTGCGGCCCTCGTCGAGCAGGCTCGTGCGCGTGACGTGGACCGCTCGGTCGCGGTCGCCGATCTCCATGAACTCGCCGACGCCGGAGAAGCGCCGCCAGCGGGCGATCTCGCGGCCCGCCGTCTGCGCCTCGACGTCGAGGTAGCGCGGGGCCGTTCCGAGTCCGACCTCCCCTGCGAGCCGGCGCAGCTCGGCGTGCGTCTCGGTGGTGTCGTCCGCGATTCCCCACCACGTCTCGCGGTCGAGGACGCCGCCGCCGGCGAACAGCACGGTGTCGACGTCGGGGCACACGAGGTGGCCGCCGAGCTCGACGTCGTCGCCCGTGTTGGCGACGACCGCGATCGCCGCGGGGTCCCACACGCGGGTCGCCCCGTCGAGGAGCTTCGGCGTCCCCGTGCCGCCGGCGAGGAACGTGACCATACGCGGGCAAGGCGGCGGGCGGATTTGTATCCTCGCCTCCGCGGGCGGCGACGCGGATCGGCGTCGGGAACCCCGATGAGGCCCTCGAGCGGTGGTGGGCCGCAGAGGCCTCGTTGAGCGCGCCGTCCCCGTCGTTTAGAGCATCGATAAGCCGGCGACGGGGACGACGGAGGCTCGATGCGACTCACCAGACGCGCGTCGGCGATCGCCACGCGATCGGTGGTCAAGCTTAACCGGTTGTTTGTGTTTTAGTAGCCTATTTAATATGTATCTGCGTACACCTATCCGAGAACGATGCACCTGCTACGGACCGTCTACCCGTTCTCTCTGGCGGGTGCAAACGTCGCTATGGGGTGGCTGCTCTACCGGCTGTCCGAACCGGTTCTCGGAGTCGTACTCGTCGTAATCGGGGTCATCGTCATACTCACCTCGATAGGGAGCGCCGTCAGCCAGCATCGACCCGTACTCGGGGAATCCACGTGACGTTCATCCCTGAGCCGTCGCGCTGTCCTCCCTGAGCCGTCGCGTTGACCCATACGTCTGTATTCGGCGCGATCCCAATCGACGACTACTCGCGAGCGACGCTCGTCTGCATCCCGTCCGTGTTGAACGCGCTCCCGACGCCGTCATCGTCGAGGACGATGACCCCCGCCCCGGATCCGGTGATCTCATCGAACTCCTCGATCGCCCGGTCGGCCGCCGCCTGCGCGCCCAGCCCCTCGTCGAGGAAGTCGACGGCTCGCCGCGAGAGCGTGACGCGCGCGATGTCCTCGCCGGCCCCCGTCGCGCTCGCGCCGCCGGCCTCGGTACAAAAGAAGCCGGAGCCGACCTGCGGCACGTCGCCGACCCGCCCCGCGAGCGCGAACGACCGGCCGCCCGTGGACGTCGCCGCCGCGAACGTCTCGCCGTCGGACGCGACCGCACCGACCGTGTCGTGGTCGGGCGCGTCGCGCTTCCCGTCGCCGTCCGCGTCGCTCCCGGAGCCCTGCCCCGCGTGATCGTCCCCGGACCCGAACCGCGACGCGAGCCAGTCGAGGTGCTCGCGGGGGCCGCCTCGCGGCGGGTCCTCCGCCTCGTAGCGCTCGCGCGTCTCGTCGGTGAGCAGGTCGACGCCCGTCTCGACGCCGAACTCGTCGGCGAGGTCGACGGCGTGGGCGCCGGAGACGAAGACGTGCGGCGTCTCGGAGCGGACGACACGTGCGACGCTCGCCGCGTGCTCGACGCCCGGCATCGAGCAGGCGGCGCCGACCGCCCGGTCCGAGGTCATCACGCCGGCGTCGGTGCGGACGACGCCGTCGGACTGGACCGCACCGCCGACGCCGGCGTTGAACCGCGGGCTCGATTCGAGGGGCGCGAGCGCCGCTACGACCGCGTCGAGAGGGGTCTCGGCGTCGGCGCCGCGGTCGGCCGCCTCGTCGAGCGTCTCCTGTCTCCGCGCCGGTTCGTCCGGGACGCCGCCGGCGCCGCCGTGGACGACGACGCGCATCGAGGGGCGCTGTGGCATATTCGGAGGTCCCCCGGCGCCCCGATAAGGGTCGGGAAAGCGGCGGAAGTCGATCCGAGTCCCCGCCGCAAGACCTATCTCCGCGCCTCGGGGAGTCGCCACCATTGTGGACGAGCACCGAGAGCGCGCCGACGACGACCCCGCCGCGGGTCTCGAAGCCGACCCCGACGGAGAGTCTGCCGTTCGGGGCTCGGTCCGTCGCCGCCTCCGGAGCGCAGTCCGGGCCCGCGTCGGAGTCGACCGGCGCGCCCTCGCGGCGTTTCGGGTCGCGCTGGGGATCGCCCTCCTCGTCGATCTCGGACTGCGCGCTCGGAACCTGACGGCCTTTTATACCGACGCTGGCGCGCTCCCGCGCTCGGCGCTCGCGGAGGCGTACCCCCTCGCCGCTCGCCTCTCGCTGCACGCGCTCTCCGGCGAGGCGTGGTCCGTCGCGCTGCTGTTCCTCGTCGCCGCCGTCGCCGCCGTCGCGCTCGCGGCCGGCCACCGTACCCGCGTGGCGACGGCGGTCTCGCTGGTCCTGCTCGCGTCGCTACAGGCGCGGAACCCGTTCGTGCTCAACGCGGGCGACAAGCTGCTCGTCCAACTGCTCGCGGCCGGGCTGTTCTGCCCCCTCGGCGCGCGCTGGTCGGTCGACGCCGTGCGCGGCGGCGCGTCGCTCGGGGACTCCGTCCGAGCGGCCCGCGAGGACCGTTTCGCCGGCCCGGCGTCGGCGCTCCTGTTGGCCGTCGTCGTGGTGGTCTACGGCGCCAACGCGGTCGAGAAGCTCAGGGGGACGGCGTGGGCCGGAGGCGAGGCGGTCGGACAAGTGTTCCGGCTCACGTACCTCCACGGGCCGCTCGGAGGGCTGCTGCCCGAGGCGGCGCCGCTGCTCGCGGCCGCCACCTACGGCTGGCTTGCGCTGCTCGTCGCGTCGCCGCTGCTCGTCGCGTCGGCCGGACGGGTCCGGGCCGCGCTCGCCGGATGCCTGTTCGCCGCGCACCTCTCGATGGCGTTCACGCTCCAGCTCGGCGTCTTCCCGCTGGTATCGGCGGCCGCCCTGCTCCCGTTTTTCCCGCCGTTCGTCTGGGACCGCGTCGAGGGGGCCGTCGGACCGTCCGGCGCGCGGCTCCGCCGGGCCGCGGAGTCGGCCCTCGTCGGCGACCCGCGAAACGAGGGGCCGAGAAACCGAGCGGCGCGCGTCCTTCCGGACCGGGCGGTCCGCGGTCGCGTCGCCGCCGCCGTCGCCGCCGTCCTCCTCGTGTCGCTGCTCGCGTGGAACGGCATGGCGGCCGGGCTCGTCGACGCGCCCGAACCCGTGGCGGCGACGGCGGGCCCGGCGGAGCACGGCTGGGACATGTTCGCGCCGAACCCGAGTTCGATCGACGCGCGCTTCCTCGCGACGGCGGCGACCGCCGACGGCGACCGGATCGACGCGCTGTACGGCGACCCCGTCGCGGTCGACCGGCCCCCGTCGGACGCGCGGGCGTACCCCACCGCGCGCTGGCGGAAGTACCTCACCCTGCTGGCGGACGACGAGGCGCCCGCCCGCGTCGACCCGCTCCTCACGTATCTCTGCGACCGGTCGGCGGGACTCGCGGGGGAGGACGTCGCGTCGGTGACCGCCGCGGCGGTCGAGATCGACGTGACGGACGGCGGCGAAACGCGGGTCAGGGAGCTCGGAACGCGGGAGTGTCGGCCGAGGTAACGTTCGGAACCGGGGCGGCGACCGGGGCGACCGACGAGCGGCTGACCACTTATTTGTCCCCCGCCCGAACCGATCGACGTGACGGAGAGCGAGCGATCTCACCCGCCGACGTCGGTGCTCCTGCCGACGGTTCACTGGACGGAGGCGTGTTCGGAGGTGGCCGCCCAGCTCGGCGAGGGCGACGAGCTGTTGGTGATCTGCGACACCGACGACGACCCGGTGGCCGAGCGCCGGGGCGGGGGCGTCGGACGGGATGGCGG
>NZ_NHPG01000143.1:0-8880 GCF_002252965.1 Halorubrum sp. Ea1 | reverse complement strand
GACGGGATGGCGGCGCTGGGGAGGCCGACAGCCTGCCGGACGGCGTCCGCGTCGTCGTCGCGGGAGAGCCGGAGGGGTGTTCGGGGAAGTCGAACGCGATCGTCGCCGGCATGGAGGCCGCCGGACACGACCGGATCGTCTGGACCGACGACGACTTCCGTCACCCGCAGGGGTGGCTCGCGGAGCTCAACGCCGACTACGATCGACAGGGACCGACGACGGAGGTCCCCGTGTTCGTCGGAGCGGACCCGCTCGGTCGGCTGTTCGAACCGGCGTACGTCATCGGCGGGACGCTGCCGCTCTCCCGCGGCGGAATCGCGTGGGGCGGCGCGGTCGTGTTCGAACGGGACGACCTCGACGAGGGCGCCCTCCTCGGCGACCTCCGCCGGACCGTCAGCGACGACGGGACCCTCGCGGAGCACCTCGACGTGAGCGCCGCCGACCGCGCCCGAACCGTCGCGGCGGGCGGGTCGACGCGCGAGTCGCTGGAGCGGTTCGTCCGCTTCTTCCAGATCACGCGACACCACGAGCCGGCGGCGGCCGCGGTCAACCTCCTCCTCTCGGTCGGCCTCGCGGCGTTGTGCCTGCTGGCGCCGATAGCGGGCGTGGCGTTCGTCACGGCCCTGTCGGGCGCGGCGTACGCGAGGTTCGGGATCCGACGGGCGACGTTCCTGCTCGCCGGTCCGGGTGTCCTGATTTCGCCGGCACTGCTCGCGTACGCGCTCGCGCGTCGGACGTTCGTCTGGGGCGGTCGACGCTACCGGTGGCGGTCGATGTTCGACGTCGAGGTCGTGGAGCGGTGAGCCGGATAACAGCCTGAATCCGGCGCTGTCGGGCGGTTCGGCGCGCGCTACAAAACGGCAGGCACTTTACGCGGGTCCGACAACGCACGAACGTTCATGAGCTACGATAAGGTCGACGTCCCCGACGACGGCGAGGCGATCACGCTCGCCGACGAGGAGACCGGCGAGCTGAACGTCCCGTCGAATCCCATCATCCCGATCATCCACGGCGACGGGATCGGCACCGACGTCGGGCCGGCGGCGCAGCAGGTCCTCGACGCGGCCGCGGAGGCGACCGGGCGGTCCATCGCGTGGATGCGCGTCTACGCCGGCGCCAGCGCCCGAGAGATGTACGACGAGAACCTCCCCGAGGACACCGTCTCGGCCATCCGCACCCACCGCGTCGCGATCAAGGGTCCGCTGACGACCCCCGTCGGCGCCGGCTTCCGCTCGCTGAACGTCGCGCTCCGCAAGACGCTCGACCTGTTCGCCAACGTCCGCCCGACCTACTACATCGACGGCGTTCCCTCGCCGGTCAAGAACCCGGAGGAGATGGACATGGTCACCTTCCGGGAGAACACCGAGGACGTCTACGCCGGCATCGAGTGGGAGGCCGGCACCGACGAGTCCGAGGAGGTACGCGACTTCCTCGAACAGGACATGGACGTGGCCGACGTCATCCACGACGGCCCCGTCGGCATCGGCGTCAAGCCCATCTCCGAGTTCGGCTCGAAGCGCCTCATCCGCGAGGCGGTCGACTACGCGCTCGCCAACGACCGCGACTCGGTCACGCTCGTCCACAAGGGGAACATCATGAAGTTCACCGAGGGAGCCTTCCGCGACTGGGGCTACGAGGTCGCCGAGGAGGAGTACGGCGACGACGTCATCACCGAGGACCAGCTCTGGGTGGAGCACGACGGCGAGCGGCCCGAGGGCACGCTCGTCGTCAAGGACCGCATCGCGGACAACATGCTCCAGCAGCTGCTGACCCGCACCGACGAGTACTCCGTCATCGCGACGATGAACCTCAACGGCGACTACATGTCCGACGCCGCCGGCGCGCAGATCGGCGGCCTCGGCATCGCGCCCGGTATCAACCGCGGTCACGGTCGCTGTCTCGCCGAGCCCGTGCACGGCTCCGCGCCCAAGTACGCCGGCGAGGACAAGGTGAACCCCACCGCGATGATCCTCTCCGGCCGCGAGATGCTCGACTACCTCGGCTGGTCGGACGCCGCCGACCTCGTGCGCGAGGCCGTCGAGGAGACCATCTCGTCCGGCAAGGTCACCTACGACCTCCACCGGCAGATCGAGGGCGGCGAGAAGCTCGCGACGAGCGAGTTCGCCGACGCCGTCGTCGAGAACATCGAAAAACGGTCATAGACAGTTTTTCGAGCGCTCGGAAATCTTCGATTTCCGAGAACATCGAGAAGCTCGCGTAAGCGCCGCTCACCGCCTCGGTTCGTTTTTTGTACTGCGCCGCTCCGACACTGAGCCGCGGCGCCGGGAAGAATAGCGCCGAGGGAGTTACCGCCCGGACTCGTAGAACTCCTCGCGGTAGACGCGCCCGAACGCGTTCCGGCGGAGGGTGCTGGCGGCCGCGTCGGGCTCCTCCTGAAACGTCGCCGCGACCACGGTGTCGGCGAAGGGGATCGGGTGCCAGACGAGGTTGTCGACGTTGTCGGAGCCGATCCGGACCACGTCGTCGGCGTCGAACTCGCTGTCGGCGAGCCACGCGTCGAACTCGGCCTCGTCGCCGACGTGGACCGCGAGCAGCTCGGCGAAGGTGGCGTCGCGGGCGGTCCGGACGACCTCCGGCGTGACGCGCTCGTCGTACTCGTCGGCGCCGAACTCCATCGCCTTCGTCGCCTCGCGGACGACGACCTGCGCGACCGGGCCGACCTCCTCGTAGCGTTCGAGCGCGTCGGCGCGGGTCTCGGGAGCGAACGTCCCTCTGGTGTGCATACGCCGCGTTGGTCGCCGACTGAAAAGGGCGTTCCGTTACGCGGACGGATCGGGGTCGTCGTTGGCAGGGTCGTCGGTGGCAGGGTCGTCGGCGTCGGGATCATCGACGTCGCCGCTGGCGTCGTCGCGATCGGCGTCGGCCTCCTCGTCGCCCTCGCCGTCCTCGAACATCTTCCGCGTCAGCTCGCGGGCCTCGCGCAGCGCGGCTTCGGTCTCCGGGTCCGTCGCGCCCGACTCGTTGACGGCGCCCCCGGCGCGAGGGGCGTCGCGGCCGGCCTGGTGACTGTGGCCGTGTCCGGCCCCGCCCCCTCCCGCGTGGTCGTGGTCCCCGAGATCGACGTCGGGTCGCCCGCGGTCGACGGTGTCCTCGAACACCTCGTGGTACTCGGCGTCCTCGGCGCGAGGAGTTACTTCGGCGGCGAGCCCGGCCGGGTCCTGCTCGCTCCAGTCGGGGACGCGGTCGTCGAGCCACGCCTCGTGGTCGTCGCCGTGGAGCATCGCCGTGAAGGCGAGGTGATGCGCGAGGTGTTCGCCGTCGCGCTGGGGAGTCTCGCAGACGGGGCACGCGTATCCCATTATGTGCCCGGGTTCGCGCGTGAAGCGTAAATTGGCGTCGGACGAATACGGAGATGACGACGTTTGTTTATAAGCGAGTGATTGCGGAGCGGCGGTGAACACCTCCAAAGCCCCGGCCGCTCGGTTATAAATGTGTGACTGCGGAGCAGCGGTGAACACCTCCAAAGCCCCGGCCGCTCGGTTATAAATGTGTGACTGCGGAGCAGCGGTGAACACCTCCAAAGCCCCGGCCGCGAGGACTCGCGCGACTCGCTGCGCGCTTCAGTCGCTCGTTTCACTCGCTCCCTGCAGTGCTTGCGTCGTCGTGCTTCGCCCTCGCGGCCGCCCCTTTGAGTCCCACCCGACCGCACGGCACCGCAGCCTCACACCTCCCCAGCCTCGCCGCGGTCGCCGATGGCGACCGCGGGCTCCCTCGCGCGGGCTGTCGCCGGCGCGTAGCGCCGGCTTCCAGAGGGACCTGCGGTCCCTCGCGGCTCGGCCGCGAGGCGGCCTCGCAGGCACGCGCCACCGCACCGCACGCTGGTTTATAAGTGATCGTCGCCGTCGCTCTCGGGCGTCCGTCTCGCGTCGTCGCTCTCGGGCGTGCCGGGCGACGCCCCTATCGCCACTATAACAGCAACTTTATCACTCGCACGGGGCGAATTTCCGGTAAGACTACTCCGTTAGGAGGTCCAACAGTGACTGAAGCCAACACACAACCGGAGGTGAACATCGGTCTCGTCGGTCACGTCGACCACGGGAAGACGACGCTCGTGCAGGCGTTGTCCGGCTCGTGGACCGACCAGCACAGCGAGGAAATGAAACGCGGTATCTCGATCCGGCTGGGGTACGCGGACGCGGCGTTCCGGCGCTGTCCCGGCGTCGACGCGCCCGAGTGTTACACCGTCGACGAGGAGTGCGAGGACGGCTCCGAGAGCGAGCCGATCCGGACGGTCTCGTTCGTCGACGCCCCGGGTCACGAGACGCTGATGGCGACGATGCTCTCGGGCGCCTCGATCATGGACGGCGCCGTGCTGGTCGTCAGCGCGACCGAAGACGTCCCGCAGGCGCAGACGGAGGAGCACCTGATGGCGCTCGACCTCATCGGGATCGAGAACGTCGTCATCGCACAGAACAAGGTCGACTTGGTCGACCGCGACCGCGCGGTCGACAACTACCGGCAGATCCAAGAGTTCGTCGAGGGCACGGTCGCGGAGGACGCGCCGATCGTCCCCGTCTCGGCCCAACAGGAGGTCAACCTGGACCTGCTCATCGACGCGATCGAGACGGAGATCCCGACCCCCGACCGCGACCCCGGCGAGAACGCCCGGATGTACGCGGCGCGATCGTTCGACATCAACCGGCCGGGCGCGACCGCGGCGGACCTCAAGGGCGGCGTCGTCGGCGGGTCGCTCGTCAGCGGCGAGCTGTCGGTCGGCGACGGGCTGGAGATCCGTCCGGGTCGCGAGGTCGAAGAGGAGGGCCAGACGGAGTGGCGGCCGCTCGAAACGACCGTCCGCTCGCTGCAGGCCGGCAGCAACGACGTGGAGTCGGCCCGGCCGGGCGGGCTGCTCGGCGTCGGCACCGGGCTCGACCCGAGCCTGACGAAGGGCGACGCGCTCGCGGGGCAGGTCGCCGGCGAGCCCGGGACGCTCCCGCCGACGCGCAACGAGTTCGAGATGCAGGTCGACCTCCTCGACCGCGTCGTCGGCAAGGAGGACGACGAGAGCGGCGAGAGCGACATCGAGGAGATCAGCACCGGCGAGCCCCTGATGCTCACGGTCGGCACCGCGACGACGGTCGGCGCGGTGACCAGCGCGCGCGACGGCGAGTGCGAGGTGAGCCTCAAGCGGCCCGTCTGCGCCGAGGAGGGCGCGCAGATCGCGATCAACCGGCGCGTCGGCGCGCGCTGGCGGCTCATCGGCGTCGGGACGCTCTCGTAGCGTGACGGACGACGCCCGCGCGGACGGTTCGGACTCGGCTCGCACGGGCGACACTCCGACCGCGGTCCTCGCGGACGACGGCCCCGACGACGCCCCGGTCGTCGCGCTCGACGCGAGCGCGCTGATGGCGCCGGTCGAGGCGAACCTGCGGCTGTTCGAGGAGCTCGACCGTCTCCTCGGCGCGTACGAGGCGGTCGTCCCGGCGGCGGTCGTCTCGGAGCTGGAGCGGTTACAGGGTGGAAACGGCGAGGAAGCGACCGCGGCGAGCGTGGGCGCAGACCTCGCGGCGCGGGCCGAGACGGTGGCGACGGACGAATCGTACGCCGACGACGCGCTGGTCGAACTGGTCACCGAGGGCCGGGTCGACGGCGTCGTCACTAACGATCGACCGCTGGCGAACCGGGTGCTGGAGGCGGGCGCACCAGTAATCGGTTTAAGGGGTCGGAACGCACTGGCGATAACGGAACCCTAGCGGACGCGGACAACCAAGAACATGTACAAACGAGTTCGACTCAAGGATACGGTCGAGGTGCCGCCGAAACACCTGGCGGACGTCACCGACGAGCGGGTGAAAGCCCTGCTCCAAGACAAACTGGAAGGACGAATGGACGAGGACGTCGGCAGCGTCGTGAGCGTCATCGACGTCCACGACATCGGCGAGGGGGCGGTGTTACACAACCGCCCCGGCGTCTACTACGAGGCCGAGTTCGACGCGCTGACGTACGACCCCGACATGCAGGAGGTCGCCGACGGGACGGTCGTCGAGACCGTCGAGTTCGGCGCCTTCGTCGGGATCGGGCCGGTAGACGGCCTGCTCCACGTCTCGCAGATCACCGACGAGTACCTCACGTTCGACGGGGCGAACCAGCAGCTCGCCTCCTCGGACTCCGACAAGACCCTCGGCGTGGACGACGCCGTCCGGGTCCGCGTCGTGACAAAGAGCATCGACGAGCGCAACCCTCGCGACTCGAAGATCGGGCTCACCGCGAAGCAGCCGGGGCTCGGGAAACACGAGTGGCTGGAGGGAAAGCGGCTTCACCGCGAGCAGACCGGTGAGGAGGCCGACTGATGGCCGAAGACCGCCTCGCCTGCCGTGAGTGCCACCACGTCAACGACCCCGACTCGCAGACCTGCGAGCACTGCGGGTCGTCGTCGCTGACGGAGGACTGGGCGGGCTACGTCATCATCACGAAACCCGAGGAGAGTCAGATCGCCGAGGAGATGAACGTCACGAAGGCCGGCTCGTACGCGCTGAAGGTACGGTAGCGACGCCGGAGCGGCAAAGACCGAGAGTCACACGCACCCGACTCATGCTCACCCTTCCAGACTCCATGCGCGACGCGTTCAAAGAGCCGCTCGGCCCGGTGACGACTGACGCCGAGGAGCTGCTCGCGGGGGCGGCGGAGACGGCGGCCGAATACGGAGACGGGGGCGCCGCGGGCTCGGGCGCCCCCGACGCCCCCATCGTCGCCGTCGGCGACGTGGTCACGTACCACCTCCGCGAGGCGGGCCGCGTCCCCGACGTCGCGCTGATCGACGGGAAGACCGAACGGGAGGCGGTCCGCGCGGAGATCGAGTCGGCGCTCGCGGCCGCCGAGGACCGCCGCGTTCGCGTCGAGAACCCCGCCGCGTCGCTGTCGGCGGCGCTGCTCTCGGCGCTACGCGACGCGCTCGATGCGGGCGAGCCGGTCATCGTCGAGGTGACGGGCGAAGAGGACCTGGCCGCGCTCCCGGCGATCCTCGCGGCGCCCGACGGCGCGAGCGTCGTCTACGGTCAGCCCGGCGAGGGAATGGTCCGGGTCGCGGTCACGCCCGAGTCCCGCGCGGAGGCGCGAGCGCTGTTCGAGGGGCTCGACGGCGACGTCGAGGCGGCCTACGAGGCGCTGGGGATCGCGCCCGACCGCGACCGGTAACCGGCTGACGACGGCCCCGTTCGGTTCTGATCGCGACCGCGCTCACGGCGGGTCGACGTAGGCACTCGACGCCAGCGCTCCGAGACCGACGACGAGCCCGGCGGCCGCGGTGAGCCGCGGCGTGGCGGGGAACGGCTCGTAGACGAGGTACGGCTCGATCCCGAGATCCGTCAGCCGCCGGACCGCGGCGGTGCCCCACAGGCCGCTCGCGAGGATCGCGCCGCCGGAGACGACGCCCAGCGTTCCGGTGACGAAGCCGAACCCGGATGCCGCGTCCTCGACCGCGATGAGCGTCCACGTCCGGTCCTCGCTCGGGTCGGGATGGCGGTCGACGTACAGGGCGACGACGGTGAGTCCGACGCTCGCGGCCGCCAGACCGACGACGCCGACGAGCACGGCCGCGACGGCCCCGAGGCGGGTCATCGTCGGGTTCCCCGCGAAGTACGTCTCCCTGACCGCCACCGGGAGCGCCGCCGTGACCGGCCCGACGAGCGCCGCCAACAGCGCGAGGAGACCGCACACCCGGAGCTTGGTCCGGACGGACAGCGGCACGATGACGTGTTTCGACCGGAGGAGGTCGTATCGGGTGCGCTCTGTCGGCTCGACGAACGGTTCCGTGTCGTCGGACATCCGACCGACGGTTGGTGCTAATCGGACTAAACCGTGTCTCCGGCGGTCGCTCGGGCCGCCTCCCCGACCGTCGGCCCGGGGCGCGTCGTCGGCGCGGTGATCGAGAGTGACGATCCCAGATCGCGGGCGTGAGGGGAGCGACTCCGCCCTCACCCCCGCTTCGAAATCCTTTTACAGCTTTCGAGGGGATATACGCTTAACTGAACCATGGACGTCGATATCATCTCCGAAGAGGAGAACCCGATGTTGCACCGCACGGACATTCGATTCGAGACGACTCACGAGGAGGCGACGCCCTCCCGGCTCTCGGTCCGCGACTCGCTCGCGGCCAAGCTTGACAAGGCCTCCGAGGAGGTCGTCGTCCACGAGCTGAACACGAAGTTCGGCATGCGCAAGACGGTCGGCTACGCGAAGGTGTACGACACCGCCGAGGACGCGCTCGACGTCGAACAGGAGCACATGCTCGAGCGCAACAAGATCGGCGACGAGGCCGACGCGGACGCCGAAGAGGCCTGACGGCGCGCCGGATGCGCGTTCTCGGTATTGAGGGGACCGCGTGGTGTGCGAGCGCCGCGCTGTACGACGCCGAGACCGACTCCGTTCTCATCGAATCGAACCCGTACGAACCGGATAGCGGCGGGATTCATCCGCGCGAGGCCGCCGAACACATGTCCGAGGCGATCCCAGAGGTCGTCGACGCGGTCCTGACGGCGGCCGAGACCGAGCACGGCCCGGATGCGATCGACGCGGTCGCCTTCTCGAAGGGACCGGGGCTTGGCCCCTGTCTCCGGACCGTCGCCACGGCCGCGCGTGCGCTTGCCGGGGTGCTCGACGTCCCCCTCGTCGGCGTCAACCACATGGTGGCGCACCTGGAGATCGGCCGCCACCAGTCCGGCTTCGAGAACCCGGTGTGTCTGAACGCCTCCGGCGCGAACGCGCACCTGCTCGGCTACCACGACGGTCGCTATCGCGTGCTCGGCGAGACGATGGACGCCGGCGTCGGCAACGCGATCGACAAGTTCACGCGCCACGTCGGCTGGGACCACCCCGGCGGGCCGAAGGTGGAGGCCGCGGCCGCGGAGGCGGCCGCCGAGC